>JBDLIK010000001.1:0-34099 GCA_039714895.1 Myxococcota bacterium
GCCCCTCAAGCGGGCCCGGCGCGGCGCCGAACTCCCCTCTGAGCGAGACCCGCACCCCTGCCGGGGGTGGGGCCCGCCGCGCCGAGGGGCAACCACCGTGGCCGAGGCATCCCGCGCGCTCGTCACCATCTGCCGCCGCCTGCGCCTGATGGGGCTCGAGGTCACCGAGCTCGAGGAGTGCGCGGTGGCCACGCTGCCGCTCGGGCCCGAGCCCTTCGAGGCCCCGGACGGCAGCTTCCACCCGGAGACCCTGCGCTTCTCCACCGTGGGGAGCGATCGCATCAAGTGCCTCTCCCCGGAGCCCCTGTTCCAGCTCCCGTGGCTCTCGATCCGCGGCTGCAGCGCCGCGGCGGACATCGAGGTCCGCGTGCGCAAGGCCTGGGCGGAACGGCAGGTCGAGCTGTCCCAGGCGCGGGCCTGGCTCGAAGGCCTGGGAGGGCGTCCCCAGAACCTGGCGGGAGGCGCCCTGTTGGGCCTGCCTCTGGAGCTCGAGGAAGAGAAGACCTGCGCGGTCGTGACACGTCCCGGTCGCCTCGTGCTGCCGGGACGGGGCCCGCTGTCGGGCCTCGCGCTGCAGCGGGCCGCGGACCGGGTCTACCACGCGGAGGGAAGCTTCGAGACCGCCGTCGATCTGGAGCTGGCGGTCACCACGCGGCTCGAGGAGCTAGCGCGCCTCGAGGGCAAGCGGGCCCGCATGCGGGCGCAGGTGGCCGCGCGAACGGTCCGGCCGTCGTCCCCGCCCACGCGCAGATCCCACACGGTCCTGCTGGCGGGTCCGCAGCTCGCGGCCGATGGCGCCCTGGTGGAGTCCCTCCATCTGCGCGGCTACACGACCTGCCGTGCCCCGTCGATGCGCGCTGCCCTGGCCGCCTTCGGCGAGCGCAGCTTTCAGCTGGTGATGGTGGATGCGGCGCTCGATCGGGCCGAAGGGACCGAGCTGGTGCCGGAGCTGGAGGCTCTCCCCGGTCTGGCGTGCGTCCCGGTGCTGGTGGTGGACGATCGGGCTCGGGCGCATCGCCGCAAGGCGGCCCGCCGGGTGGGTGCCGCCGGCTACCTGGTGCGCCCCATCTCCGTCGAGCGCATCGAAGATCGCCTGCGGCAGCTGCTCGACGCATCCAAGCAGCGGCGCTTCACCCGCTACCCCCGCCGGCTGGCCGTGCGCTTCGCGGGAGGCACCGAGGGCGCGCACACCGCCGTGATCGGACGGGGGGGCATGGGCCTGCGCTGCCAGCGGGCGCCGGCGGTCGAGACCCTCGAGCGCTTCGAGATCTCGATCCCGGAGACGCGGGGCCTGGTGCGGGTGGAAGGTGAGATCGTGTATCAGGAGCTGGAGCCCGGCGAGGCGGGCGGCGAGGTGGGGGTGCGCTTCGAGGCGTTTCCCCCCGGCGACGAGCGCACCCTCGTCGCCTGGCTGAGTGGGCTGCGGGAGGAACCCGCAGCCATCGGCTGATGCCTGCGATGTCTGCGGGCAGAGCCCGCAGACATCGTCTGAGGGCTCTGCCCAGCAGCGCGACGTCAGCCGATCTTGGCGCGAGCCTTGTCGATGTCGCCGTCCATGATGGTCTTGCGCCGCTCGGCGAGAGCCGAAGCCTGCGCCTCGTGCGCGAGTCTCGCGATGTACTCCTCAGCTGCCAGAACCGCTCGCTCGAGGGCCGCACCGGAGACCCGAAGTCCCTCACTGTGCTTCCCCAGGAGCCTCTTCACCACTGCGTTGGGAAGGTCACCCATGGAAATCTCCTCTCCCCCCGGGTCTGCGCCATGGTAGCGCAGCGGCTTTATTCCCGAAGCCGGAGCGCTTGTCAACGCGCCCCAGGAGCTGAGTGGGAGTATAAACCCACACACTGATGCGGCTCTACTCGGGGAGCTCCGCTCGGGCCTGATCCTCAGCGTGGCGCACCACCTCGCGCAGGGGGACCCCCGAACGCCGGGCGATCCGCTTGCAGTCGTCGTACTCGGCGGAGACATCCACCCGTCCGTCCGGACGCCGGACGACCTTGACGGCCACCATCCCCTGCGGGGTCCGGATGCGGTGGGTCTTCCGGGGCAGCACGATCCGCTCGCACTCGCTCACACGAAGTCCCAGGGTCGAGGTCTCGGTGAGCAACACCGCCGCCAGCTCCGTGCGCCGCGCCGGCGGCGCGAGCACCCGCACCTCGAAGCCCGGACGGTTCTTCTTCATCTGGAGGGGATGCAAGGAAACGTCGAGAGCGCCGGCCTCGAAGAGCCGCTCCATGACGTGGTCGAAGTGCTCGGGCACCAGGTCGTCGAGGTTCGCCTCCAGGCTGACGACGCGGTCGGCCTGCCAGGCTTCGTCGCGGCCGAGCACCGCGCGCAGGACGTTGGGCATCGGGCTCTCGCGGTCGTCGCCGGCACCGTGCCCGACGGCCAGGATGGTCATGGCGGGCAGCGGCCCGAAGGAGCCTGCGACCTCCCGCAGGATCGCCGCGCCGGTGGGCGTGACGGTCTCGAAGGCGACGTGGGCCGGAGCCGTCGGGATGCCGCGCAGCAGCTCCAGGGTGGCCGGGGCGGGCAGGGGCAGGCGGCCGTGGGCGGTCTCCACGGTGCCCTCCCCCAGCGCTACCGGCGAGGCGCTCACCCGCTCGATGCCCAGGCGGTAGAGGGCGCTGGCCGCTCCCACCACGTCCACGATGGCGTCCACCGCGCCCACCTCGTGGAAGTGGACGCGCTCGGGATCGATCCCATGCACGCGCCCCTCGGCCACCGCCAGTCCCTCGAAGATGCGCAGGGCCCGCTCGCGCACCGGCTCCGGAAGCCTGGCCCGCTCGATGAGGCGCCGGATCTCAGACCAATGGCGCCCGTGCCGCTTGCTGCTACCGGATGCCTTTCGCGGCACCTGCACGCGCACGTAGCGGGCGGCCAGCGCACCCCGCCGCACGCGGCTCACCCGCAGAGCGTGGTCGAGACCGAGTCCGGCCAGGTCCTGCTGGAGCTGGCGGCGGGACAGACCGAGATCGAGCAGGGCACCGAGGAACATGTTCCCGGCGATGCCCGAGAAGGTGTCCAGGTGGAGCACGCGCGCGCCGGCGGCGGGGACGCTCCCGCGCCGGCTAGCTGCGGTCCCGCTCCGCGAGACCTTCCGCGTCGTCGGCCGACCCGAGACACGGGTCGGCCTCCTAGATCCGGTTGATGAGCGTCGCGACATAGGCCGCCCCGAAGCCGTTGTCGATGTTCACCACCGTCACGTTCGAGGCGCAGCTGGTGAGCATCCCCAGCAGGGCGGCGATGCCGGAGAAGGCGGCCCCATAGCCGACGCTGGTGGGCACCGCGATCACGGGCTTGTCGACGAGGCCCCCCACCACCGACGGAAGTGCGCCTTCCATCCCGGCCACCACGATCAGCACCCGGGCCGAACGCAGCACCTCGCTCTCGGAGAGCAGGCGGTGGATGCCGGCCACCCCCACGTCCTGCAGGACCTCCACCCGATTGCCGAGCAGGCGCGCCACGGCCGACGCCTCGGCCGCCACCGGCCAGTCCGAGGTTCCCGCGGAGACCACCGCGATCATTCCCTTCCCCTGCAGGCGGGGGCTCGCGGGGCCGAACCAGAGCAGCCGGGCCTCGGCGTCGTGCAAGCCCTCGCCGAGCTCGAGGAGTACGGCCCGGGCCGCCTCCGCCTCGATGCGGGTGACGAGCACCTCCTGGGAGGCGTCCCGGAGGACGCGCACGATGGAAACCACCTGGTCCGGGCGCTTGCCGGCGGCGAAGACCACCTCGGGGATGCCGTGGCGGAGTGCGCGATGCGTGTCCACGCGCGCGTGGGGCGTGTCCACGAAGGGCGGCCGCGCAATGCGCTCGACCGCCTCTTCGGCGCTCGTCTCGCCCTTGTGGACGGATTCGAGGAGGGTTTGCAGCCGTTCCCGATCCACGGCGGCCAACGCTATCAGGGCTGCGGGCGAGGCGCCCGCAGCCGACGGCTGTGCTCCAACGTCGGTCCCCGCGTGCGCCGCTTCGCTCGTCGGGTCGGGCTTCGCCTGAGCCTCAGCAGTCGGGGATGAAGACGAGGCGGCCGTGGAGCTCCCCCTCCTCGTCGGCGATCTCGGTCTCCACGAGCAGCCGAGCCGCACCCCGACGGGCGGCGTGCTCCAGGAGGGCGGCCTCGCCATCGCCTTGGACCAGCACCGGCAGGGAGGGCACGAGTCGGGCCCCGGTGGTATCCGCGATGGCGGAGCATACGTGGGAGACGACGATGTTTCCGAGCTCCCGGATCGCCGACTCCCCCAGCTCACGGGAGACGGATTCCTCGGGCCCCACCAGGCGCCTGACCAGGGCCGCGGCGGCGTCCGCCGGCAACACCAGGGCCACCACGCCCTGGAGCGCCCCGTCCACCTCGAAGAGCACCGCGGTGGCACGCCGCTTGCGGGGCACCGACGTCGATGGAGAGTCGAGCTTGCGCACCTGGGGAACCCGCATCCAGAACGTGCGCCCGACGACGTCGGCGAAGGCGCCCGCCGCGTGCCCCGCTCCGATGCTGATCAGCTCGAGCAGACGGTCGATCGGCTGCGACTGCATTCCCGTGCACTCCCTCATGCGAGCTGGTTCAGGTCGAGCAGGAAGATCGGGCGCCCATCCCCCAGCACGGTGAGCCCGGCCAGGACCCGCAGCCCCCCGAGCAGCGCCGGCACCGGCTTCACATAGATCTCCTGTTGTCCCTCGAGACGCTGGACGCGCAGGCCGATGCGTTCACCGCGCACCTCGGCCAGCACCAGGGGAACCGGATGGCCCTCGGGCTGCGCGGCGAGTCCGAGCCGCTCGCCGAGCTCGAGAACCAGCACGGGCACCTCGTCCACCAATGCGAAGCTCTCGTTCCCGGCCCGCTCCACCGCCGCCGGCTCGACCTCGACGATCCGCTCCACCTTGCCGATGGGGAGCGCCACCGTCGCCGCACCGAGGCCCACGAGCAGCACGCGCTGGATGGCGGCGGTGATCGGCACGACGAGGGAGGTGCGGGTGCCGAGCCCCGGCCGGGACTCGAGCTCCACGCGCCCACCCAGGGATTCGATGGTGGCCTTCACGGCGTCCATGCCCACGCCCCGCCCGGAGATCTCCGACACCGTGCCCCGGGTCGAGAGCCCAGGCCGGAAGACCAGCGCTGCGATCTCCTGGGGGGGCAGGTCCTCGGCCAGGTCTCGGTGGACCAGGCCCGCCTCCACCGCCCGGGCCCGCACGCCCTCGAGGTCGAGACCCGCCCCGTCGTCTTCGACGCAGACGCGAATCGAGTCCTTCTCTCGCCGTGCCCGCACATGAACCCGTCCAGCCTCGGGCTTGCCGGCCTCGCGCCGCAGCCCGGGAGGCTCGAGGCCGTGGTCGACGGCGTTGCGCAGCAGGTGCACGAGGGGGTCCGAGAGCCGATCGAGGATCGATCGGTCGAGCTCCAGCTCCGCCCCCTGCAGCTCCACCTCCACCCGCTTGCCCAGCTTCCGTCCCAGCTCGCGCCCCACTCTCGGCAGCTGCTCCATCACCCGCAAGAGCGGCGCCGTGCGCAGGTGCAGGGCCCGTCGCTGGAGATCGCCAACCACCCGGTCCATCCGGTCGAAGCCGGTGGCGAGCTGGGCCGAGCGCTCGATGCGCGAGCCGTCGGCCACGGTGCGCAGCTGGCTCGCCGAGAGGATCACCTCGCCCACCGACGACAGGAAGCGATCGAGGGTGTCCGTGCGCACCCGCACCGAAGGGGACGGCGCCGGGGCCTCCACCCGTCGAGACGGGGTCAGCTCCGGCGACGTGATTTTTTTGAGGGCTCCTCCGCCTGCTTCGAAGCGCCGGAGGCGAGGGCGGCCGCGAGACCCCCATCGAGATGAGGGCCCTCGCCGTGGTTGCGCACGTGAGCCACCATCCCCTCGAGTCCCTCGAGTCCGCGGAACAGGAGGTCGAGCCCCGCAGGATCGATGCGCCCGGCCGTGCGGCAGGCGTCCATGCGGTCCTCGAGTCGGTGGGACACCTCGGTGATGGCGTCGTAGCCCAGCGACGCCGCCATCCCCTTGATGGAGTGGGCCATGCGGAAGACCCGGTCGATTGCGTCGGCGCAGTCGGCGGTCTTCTCGAGCTCGAGCAGGGCCCGGCTCATCTCGGCCAGGTGCTCGGTGGCCTCTTCCAGGAAGAGGTTCCGGTACTTCGTGAGGTCCAATCAGGCCTCCTTCTCGACCACCTTGTTGAGCGTGGAGAGCACCGCGTCCGGCTTGAAGGGCTTCACGATGAAGTCCTGGGCACCCGCCTGCAGGGCCTCCATCACCAGCGACTCCTGACCGAGGGCGCTGCACATCACGATGCGCGCCTGCGGAGCCTTCGACACGATTTCCTTCACCGCGTCGATCCCCGAGCAGCGCGGCATCACGATGTCCATCATGACGAGGTCCGGCAGGAGCTCGTGGTAGGACTCCACCACCTCGACGCCGTCCGTCGCCTCGCCCACCACCTCGAAGCCTTCCGGCTCGATGATCTCCCGGATCATCTGACGCATGAAGGCCGCGTCGTCCGCGACGAGCACTCGAAAGCTCATGCCAACCCTCCTTGATCGTTGTCGGAGCTGCGCGCCCCGGCCTGCTCGATGGCAGCCGCGGCGCGAGCCAGAAGCCGATTCGTGTCCAGAATGCTGACCACGCGCCCTTCGAGGGAACGGCGCTCCACGATTCCGCTCGGCTCCCGCGTGGATCCACCGCGGCCGGGAACCAGTCCGCAGATGCGGTCCACCGGTAGAGCCAGGTTGGCGGCGTCGCCCCCCACCTCACCGAGTACGAGCAGGTGGGCCGGTGGAGGAAGCTCGAGGCCGGCCAGGTCGAAGAGCACCGAAGGCTCCACCACCGGCAGGGCGTCCCCGTGATGGTTCACGACCCCTGCCAGCGTCGGGGGAAGCGAGGGCACCGGGTAGCGCGCTTCCACCTCGGCCACCTCGAGCACGTCCGCGATGGGCAGGGCGAAGGCGGCACCGGCAACCTCGAAGGTGAGAAGTCGCTCCTCGCGGGATGCCTCGCTCACGACGAGCCCTCTTCGGAGGAGCGCACGCCGGTCTCGAAGCTCCGCAGCACGCCGCGCAGCTCCTCGGCCACGTCGGTGAGCGAGTCCACCGAACCCACCGTGTCGGACATGACTGCGGTCTGGGCGCGGGAGGTGCCCGCGACCTCGTCGACGCTGCGGGCATTGCGGGCACCGAGCTTCGAGATCTCCTCCATCGAGCTCACGATCCGCTCGGCGTCCCGGGCCTGGGTGTCGGCCCCCTGAAAGATCTCCTCGGCTCGATTCGAAGCCTCGCCCACGGCGGCCCGGATCTGCTCGAGGGACAGCGCGATGGTGTTCACGTCCTCGCGTCCTTCGCTGATCACCTGGCTCGACTCGCGCATTTCGTCGGCCACCTCGTGGGTCTCGGCCTGGATCTGGTGGATCAGCTTGGAGATCTCCTCGGCGCTGCGCCCCGCGCTCTCGGCCAGCTTGCGGATCTCGTCCGCGACCACGGAGAAGCCCCGCCCCGCTTCGCCGGCCCGAGCCGCCTCGATGGAAGCGTTCAGGGAGAGCAGGTTCGTGCGCTGCGCGACGCTGGTGATCATCTCGGTGATCTGATGCACGTGGCTGGTCTTGTGCTCGAGCTCGAAGACCTTCTCGCCGGTCTGCTCGATGCGTTCGAAGACGCTCTTCATCTTCTCGATGGCGAGCTTCGAGACGTCGACACCGGAGTTGGCCTTCTGGTTGGCCTCTGCGGCGAAGCCGAAGGCCTCCCGGGCCCGGTCGGCGTTCCGCTCGGTGGCGCCGGCGATCTCGTGGATGAGCTTGGAGACGCCCTGGAGCAGCTCCTGCTGGTGAGCGGCACCCCGGGCCACCTCGGCCACCGTGCCCGAGATGTCCTCGTTGCCCTGGCGGGCGACCTGCATGGAGCGGGCCAGGCCCTGGGCCGAGCCGGACAGGCGATCGCTGGTGCGCTGGACCTGGGCGAGGAGCTCCCGGAGGCTCGCCAGCATGCCGCGGATGCTGTGGGCCAGCTCGATGCTCTCGTCGGAGAGCAGCGGCCGTTCCGGCACCTCGACCCGGGCAGTGAGGTCCCCGCCCTGGATCGACTGGGTGACGGAGAGCAGCGTCTGGTAGTTGCGCGAGATCTGGCGCGAGAGGAAGTAGCCGAGACCCCCGCCGGCCCCGAGGGCGACGAAGGGTGCGACCCAGGGCGACACCGCAAAGCCAGCGGCCTGCACGATGGAGGGAAAGCTGACGGCCGCCCCCGCCACCACGAGGGAGCCCGCGATGAACTTGTGCGAAAGGGAGAGATGCACGCCCAGCGTATCGGCCCGGATCCCGCCGGTCTGTAATGGCGCTAGAAGTGGCGCCAGCCGGAGGTGCGGGGCTGGAGCCAGCCCGAGGCGGTCCGCACCCGCAACCCCCTGGGGGTGACCACGCCGACCTGGGCGACCGGAGCCCCCAGGCGTCGTGCCAGCGTCACCCCCGAGGGCCCTCGCGGCCGCAGGGTGAACAGCAGCTCGTAGTCCTCTCCCCCGGCCAGCAACAGCCGGGCCGGATCGAGCCCCAGCTCCAGACAGGCCTGGGGGAAGCCCCGCGGCCGCGGCACGCGACCCAGGTCCAGGTCCGCGCCCACGCCCGAGGCCGTGAGCACGTGGCCCAGGTCGGCCAACAGGCCGTCGGAGACGTCGATGCAGGCCCCGACGCTGGCCAGGCCCCCAAGTGCGCGGCCCGCGGCGATCCGGGACTCGGGAACACTCCGGATCCGGCCCCGACGCCGCTCCGCCCGGGCACGCTCGAGCGCCGAACGCCCCAGGACTCCGGTGACGAGGATGCGGTCCCCGCTCCGCGCGCGGCTGCGCGAGAGCGCCCGCCGGGATGCCACACTCCCGGCGGCGGTGACCGAGAACGAGGTCCGGTCCGCCCGGGCGACGTTGCCTCCCACCAGAGGGCAGCCGAGGCGTCGGCCGTCGTCGACGAGGCCCCGCACGGCTCCGAGCAGCCGAGCCACCGGCAGCGCCGGTGGGACCTGAACCGACAGCAGGCAGCCGCGCGCCCGAGCCCCGGTGGCCGCCAGGTCCGAGAGGCTCGCCGCCAGCAGACGTCGACCCAGCACCCGCGGCGGCATGCTGCGCCAGCGGAAGTGCACGTCCTCCACCATCGCGTCGGTGGTGAGCACCAGATCCTCTCCGGCGCGAGCGCGAAGGATCGCGGCGTCCTCCCCGATGCCCCGGGCCACCCAGCGCGCAGCCGCCTCTCCGGGCTGGGCGAGGCGCGCGATGCGCTCGATCAGTCCGAACTCTCCCACGTCCCGCACCCGCATGGCCGCCCAGCCTATCAGCTCCTATCACTCTTGCGGAGTGTCAAGATGGGGGAGGCAAGCGCCGACAGGCGCGCGCAGTGAGCCGAAGGCGAACGAAGCCTGTGGTGCCTGCGGGCTTCGCCCGCAGGCGGACCCACAAATCAACGAGCGACGACTCGGGCGGGACGCGGGGGACGCGAGGACGGTGCCGTGCTGGCACGCGGCAAGCGGGCTGTCAACGCCGCCTCGAGCACCTCGTCCATGTGGCGGACGGGCACGAGGCGCACCCGACGCTTGAGCTCCTGGGGCACCTCATCGAGGTCGGCGAGGTTTCGATGCGGGAGGATCACGGTGCGGATCCCAGCGCGCAGGGCGGCGAGCGCCTTCTCACGCACGCCCCCGACGGCCAGCACGCGCCCACGCAGGGTGATCTCGCCGGTCATCGCGACGTCCGGCCGCACGGCGACCCCGGTGGCCAGGGATACCAGGGCGGTGGCGATGGCTACGCCCGCCGAGGGCCCGTCCTTCGGAATGGCGCCCGCCGGAATGTGGAGATGGACCTGGTGGCGAGAGAACACCGAGTCGTCGAGTCCGAGCTCGCACAGACGCCAGAGGACGAAGGTGTGGGCCGCATGGCCGGACTCCTTCATCACGTCTCCGAGCTGGCCGGTGAGCACCAGGCCGCGACCCCGCGTGAGGGCGGCCTCCAGGCGCAGCACTTCTCCCCCGGCCTCGGTCCAGGCGAGGCCGTGGGTGGCGCCCACCTCCCCCACCCGCGGCAGGTCTTCGCTGACGTGATGCGGGGGGCCCAGGTAGGTGCCGAGGTTCCGCTGGCTCACCGAGAAGCCGCTCTCGTCCCCTTCCGCGGCCCGGCGCGCGACCTTGCGGCACACCGCGGCGATCTGCCTCTCGAGATTCCGCACCCCGGCCTCGTGGGTGTAGTCGGTCACCGCGCGACGGACGGCCGCACAGGACCAGCGGATGCGCGACGGCTGGAGTCCGTTCTCCTGGATCTGGCGGGGGATCAGGAAGGAACGCGCGATCTCGATCTTCTCCTCCGGCGTGTAGCCCGAGAGCCGGATCACCTCCATGCGGTCCTGCAGCGGCCGGGGGATCGGATCGAGCAGGTTCGCGGTGGCGATGAAGAAGACCCCGGAGAGGTCGAAGGGGACGTTGAGGAAGTGATCGCTGAAGCGCGCGTTCTGCTCGGGATCCAGCACCTCGAGGAGCGCTGCCGAGGGGTCGCCGCGGAAGTCGCTGCCGATCTTGTCGATCTCGTCGAGCATGAAGACCGGATTGCAGGTTCCCGCCTGCTTGAGCCCCTGGATGATCCGGCCGGGCATGGCTCCCACATAGGTGCGCCGATGGCCGCGGATCTCGGCCTCGTCGCGGACCCCGCCCAGCGAGATGCGAACGAACTCGCGCCCCATGGCCCGGGCGATGGAGCGCCCCAGGGAGGTCTTGCCCACGCCCGGGGGCCCCACGAAGCAGAGGATGGGACCCTTGGAATCGGAGCGCAGCTTTCGCACCCCGAGGAACTCGAGGATGCGGTCCTTGATGCCCGAGAGGTGAGCGTGGTCGCCGTCCAGGATGGTCCGCGCGTTCTTGAGGTCGAGCCGATCCGGCGAGGTGCGAGCCCAGGGCAGCTCCACCACCCAGTCGAGATAGCCGCGCACCACCTGGGCCTCGGGCCCATCGGGGTGCATGCGCTCCAGGCGGCGCAGCTGCCGCAGCGCTTCGGCCTGCGCCTCCTCGGGCAACGCCGCCTCCTCGATCTTGAGGCGGTACTCGTCGAGCTCCTCGACCCGGGGGTCCACCTCGCCGAGCTCGACCTGGATGGCCCGAAGCTGCTCACGAAGGAAGTGCTCGCGCTGTCCGCGCGTCATCTCCTCCTTGGCCTGGGACTGGATCTGCGCCTGCACGCTGCTCACCTCGAGCTCGCGGCGCAGGACGGCGTCCACCCGGCGCAGACGCGCGATGGGCTCGAGGGTCTCCAGCACTTCCTGGGCATCCGCCAGGCGGAGCCGCAGATGCGAGGCCACCAGGTCCGCCAGGCGGCCGGGCTCCTCGACGTTCGCGGTCACCGAGATCACCTCGGGCGGCAGGTTCTTGAGGGGCAGGAGCTCCTCCACCCGGCCTCGCACCGTGCGCATCAGCGCTTCGGCCTCGACGCACCATTCGTGATCCTCGTCTGCGGGCAGGGCCGAGACCCGGCCCCAGGAGCTCGGCTCCTGGTCGACGAAGCTCTCGATGCGCGCCTTGGTGAGGCCCTGCACCAACGCCTTCACGCGGCCATCGGGAAGGCGCAAGGTGCGCATGACCATGGCCACCGTGCCCACTCGATAGAGGTCATCCGGTCCGGGCTCTTCGATCTCCGGATTGCGTTGGGCGACGAGGAGCAGCAGGCGGTCCGAGGAGAGTGCGTCTTCGAGGGCGGCGATGGATCGCGCGCGACCGACGAAGAGCGGCACCACCATGTACGGAAAGACGACCAGCTCCCGCAGTGGAAGCAGCGGCAGCTCGTCGGGAACTTCGAAGCCCGCGTCCTCTTGAGTCACCGGTCGTGTTTCGACGCGGCGACTCGACGACTTGAGCCAACGCCCGGTGCGCAATTGCCAACTCGCCGACGGACGGCGTAGCGTCCGAGCGACGGGGAGAGCGGCTACTGAAGGGTGGTGATGGTGCCGCCCTCGACCACGAGAAGGTGGGGGCGTCTCACCGCGTTGCCATCGTTGTCGATGGAGAAGACGCCCGAGGCGCCCGCCTGGTTGTCGAGACCCAGCAGCCCCTCCTGCACCTCTTCCCGCGAGTCCGACCCGTCGATCCACTGGGCGAGGACCAGCGCGGCGGCGTCGTAGGCCTGGGCTGCGAAGCCGTCGGGTGCCCTGCCGAAGGTGGCCTGGAAGCGTCGGGCGAAGTCCTCGTGGAAGGGATGTCCCCCCGCGCCCGCCAGGGCAGCGGTGAACACCGCTCCCTCCACGTGCTTCTGGCCGATCCGCACGAGATCCGGGTGGTTCCAGCCGTTGGTGCCGAACAGCGTCACCCCCGTCACACCGTGGAACGCCAGCTGGGGAGCGATCAGCACCACGTTCTCGTGCGAGTCCGGCACGAAGAGCACGTCGAAGTCCACCACGGGCGGCAGCGGACTGCCGTCAGGAGCCACCAGCGCCGCCGCCTCCTCTCGAAGCTTGCGGGCCTTCTCGGGCTGGAAGCGCCTGGCGCGGGCGAGCAGCCGGTCGCGCTGGGCGATGATCGCCTTCTCCTCCGGAGTGAGGAAGCCGAAGCCCACCAGCTGTCGGATGGCCTGGGAGAAGTCCGTGGCGTCCGGGTCGTAGCTGGCCACCCCCACGACCTCGCCGCCCTGCTCCTCCACCGCGTCCCAGAAGAGCGCGCGGAGGGTGCGTCCGTAGCGATCGCGCGGATACAGGATCGCGCAGCGCCGCGCGCCCTGGTCCAGGGCATGCTGGGCCAGCAGGCGCGCCTCGTCCTCGGGTGCCAATCCCAGGCGGAACTCCCAGCGGTTGTCGCCGGAATCCGGGACCCGGCGGGACAGGGCCAGCAGCGGCACCCCCTCCTGGCGCGCGGCCCCCGCCGCGCCCTCGGTTTCGCGCAGCGCCAGGGGACCCACGATGGCCGTCACGTCGTCGTCCCGGGCCAGATCGAGGACGGCCCGTTCGGCCCCGGCGGCGCTGCTCTGGGTGTCGCGCACCCGCACGCGGAGCCCGGCCGGTCCGGAGGAAGCGTCGGCATCCAGGATGCCGGTGGCCAGCAGGATTCCCTGGAGTGACTCCTCGCCGAAGGACGCGTAGTCGCCCGAGAGGGGCAAGGCGACCCCGAGCACGCCCTGGGCGCGGCTCGGATCCGATACGAGGGGACGCCGGAGATCGGCGAAGGCCGGCGGCAGGGAGAAGGTGGGCTCGGGCTGACGCAGGCCCAGCCGCACCTCGAGCGCCCGCAGGCGATCCTCGTCCGCCGGGCGGGTGGGAAGACCGCGCGCCTGGCGCAGCTCGTCCCGCGCTCCGTCGAGATCGCCCCCACCCACCAGCATCTCCACGAGCCGCAGCCGCAACCGCATCGAGATCGCGCCGTCCCGGAGCTGCTCCGCCGAGCGTGCCAGCTGGGTGCGGCGCATGCGGTCCACCACGCCGTCGATCTCGGCGTCCACCGCCTGCCGCTCCTCGTCATCGGGAGCATGCTCGTAGAGCTGGGAGAGCCAGAAGAGCTGGGTGACCGGGTCGCCGGTCTCCCCCGCCAGGTCCGCCAGCAGACGCTCCACCCGGAGGCGGTCGGTCTTCGAGAGACGGGAGAGCTGGATGGCCCCGGCCGTGCGCCGCGCGGCCTCGGGCTGCCCCGCCGCGCGCTGGAGCCCGGCCAGCCGGTAGCGCGCCTTGTCGGTCTGATCGCCGGGCGGCAGGGTCTCCGTCACCTGCAGCAGGACGCGCTGGGCGCCCGCCTTGTCACCCTGCTCGAGCAGGATGGCCGCCAGCGTCACCCCCGCGTCGTCCGCCAACGGGCTGCGGGGCCAGGTGGAGAGAAAGCGCTCGAGCACGGCGATGGCTCCGGCGGGATCGGTCTCCTGGATCGCCAGGGCCTGGCGGTAGGCCTGACGCTCCTCCTGGCGAGCCCGCCCCGGCCCCAGGGCCGACTGACAGCTCACCAGCACCAGCAGCGCGAGCCAGGCAAGAGCCGCCGCACCCCCCACGGTCCGTCGCTCAGTCGAAGAGATCACGCAACTTCTCCAGGAAGCCCCGGGTCACCGGGGAGACCTCGTTTCCGCTCTCGAGCGCGAACTGCTCGAGGAGCTCTCGTTGACGATCCGTCAGCTTGGTGGGGATCTCGACGAAGATGCGCACGAAGTGGTCGCCGCGGTGGGTGGCGCCGAGGGTGGGGAACCCGCGACCGCGCAGCCGGATGACCTTGCCCGACTGCGTGCCCTCGGCGATGCGCACGCCGACCTTTCCCTCCAACGTGGGGACCTCGACCTCCGCGCCCAGGGCGGCCTGGTAGAACGGGATCGGAACCTCGCAGTGGATGTCGGAGCCGTCCCGCTCGAAGAGGGGATGGGGCGGCACGCTGACCACGACGTAGAGATCTCCCGGCGGCCCTCCCGAGATGCCCGCCTCGCCCTCGCCGGCCAACCGCAGGCGCATGCCATCCTCCACCCCGGCCGGCACCCGGACCCGGATGGTCTGCTGGCCCTGGGTGCGTCCGGCGCCGCGGCAGTCGGGGCAACGATCGGGAACCACCTCGCCCTCCCCGCCGCAGGCATCACAGGGACGGCTGATGCGGAAGAAGCCCTGCTGCAGCACCATCTGGCCCGTGCCGCGACAGCGCTCGCAGAGCCGCGGCGAGGTGCCCGGGCGTGCACCGGAGCCGCTGCAGGTTTCGCAGGGGCGCATCTTCGGGATCTCGATGCGGACGTCGACACCCTCGAGCACCTGGGCGAACTCGATCTCGAGGTTGTATCGGAGATCGGCCCCGCGCTGGCCGCGGCCGCGCCGACGCGCGCCCGGGCGGGCGCCGCCGAAGAGGTCCCCGAACAGGTCGTTGAAGAGGTCGCCGAAGTTTCCGAGATCGCCGAAGTCCTGGAATCCGCCGGGGCCGCCGGCTCCCACGCCGTCGAACCCGAAGCGATCGTAGGCGCGACGCTTCTCGGGATCCGAGAGCACGGCGTAGGCCTCCGAGGCTTCCTTGAAGCGGTCCTCGGCCTTCGGATCGTCCGGATTCCGGTCCGGGTGGAACTGGAGCGCGAGCCGGCGGTAGGCCGTCTTGAGCTCGTCGTCGTCGGAGCTCCGGGAGACCCCGAGGATCTCGTAATAATCGCGCTTCGCCAATGGGTTCGAGCCTTCGGGGGTTGGGGAGACGCTTGGCCGCTACTCCGGAGACTCCCCCCCGAGCGACGAGTAGAGTTTCTCGGTCATTTGGTAGGAGAGGGTCGAGAGTTCGTCAACGGCAGCGCGCAGTGCCTCGCAGTCCGAGCCCGAGAGCGCGCCCTTCGTGTGTCCGAGGGCCTTCTCGATCTCCCGCCGGTCGTTTTCGTCCACCTGGGCCGCAAACTCCTCGAGCGCCCGTTCGGTGGAGTAGACCAGACCATCGGCCTTGTTGCGCAGGTCCGCCAGCTCCCGCCGGGTGGAGTCATCCGTGGCGTGCCGCTGTGCGTCCTCGATGAGCTGCTCGATCTCCTCCTCCCCGAGCCCGCTGGAGGCCGTCACGCTGATCTGCTGACCCTTGCCGCTGCCGAGATCCACAGCGGAGACGCTCACGACGCCATCGGTGTCGATCTCGAAGGTGACGTCGATCTGGGGCACGCCCCGGGGCGCCGGCGGAATGCCGACCAGCTCGAAGCGGCCGAGCGTCTTGTTGTCCTCCGCCATCTCGCGCTCGCCCTGGAGCACGTGGATGCGCACCACGTTCTGGTTGTCCTCGGTGGTGGAGAAGACCTGACTCTTGCGGGTGGGGATGGTGGTGTTCTTCTCGATGATCTTGGTGAAGATGCCACCCTGGGTCTCGACGCCGAGGGACAGAGGCGTGACGTCGAGGAGCAGAACCTCGTCCACCTCGCCACGCAGCACCCCCGCCTGCAGCGCCGCACCCAGGGCGACCACTTCGTCCGGGTTCACGCCCTTGTGGGGTGCGCGCCCGAAGATCTCCTTCACCTTCTCCTGGATCCGCGGCATGCGCGTCATGCCGCCCACCAGGATCACCTCGTCGAGCTGGTCGCGGGAGAGACCAGCGTCCTCGAGGGCCGTCTCACAGGGCTCCACCAGACGGGCCACCAGGTCGGCCGCCAGGGCCTCGAAGCGCTCGCGGGTGATGGTGAGGTTCAGGTGCTTGGGCCCCGAGGCGTCGGCGCTGATGAAGGGCAGGTTGACGGCGGTCTCGGTGGCGCTGGAGAGCTCCTGCTTGGCGCGCTCGGCCGCTTCCTTGAGCCGCTGCAGGGCCATCTTGTCCTGGCGCAGGTCGATCTGGTGCTCCTTCTCGAACTCCTCGATCAGGTAGTCCACCACGCGCTCGTCGAAGTCCTCGCCCCCCAGGTAGGTGTCGCCGTTGGTGCTCTTCACCTCGAAGACCCCATCGGAGAGCTCGAGGATCGAGACGTCGAAGGTGCCGCCGCCGAGGTCGAAGACGACCACCCGCTGGTGCGTGTCTTCTCCCACCCCGTAGGCGAGGGCCGCGGCGGTGGGCTCGTTGATGATGCGCAGGACGCCGAGGCCCGCGATGCGGCCTGCCTCCTTGGTGGCCTGGCGCTGGGCATCGTTGAAGTAGGCGGGGACGGTGATGACGGCATCGGTCACTGGCTCGCCCAGGAAATCCGAAGCCGTCTCGCGCATCTTGGCGAGCACGACGGCCGAGATCTCCTGGGGAGAGCACAGTCGATCCTCGACCCGGACCCAGGCATCGCCGTTCTCGGCGGCCTCGATTCCGAAGGGGGAGATGCGAGCGAAGCGCTCCACTTCTTCGCTGTCGCGCTTGCGCCCGATCAGGCGCTTGACGGCGTAGATGGTCCGCTCGGGATTCGTGACGCCCTGGCGCTTGGCGACCTGGCCCACGAGCTTCTCGCCCGAGCCGGTAAAGCCCACCATCGAGGGGGTCGTCCGGGCCCCTTCGGCGTTGGCCACGACCTCGGCGCTGCCCGCCTCCAGGATGGCCACGCACGAATTCGTCGTGCCGAGATCGACCCCGATCACCTTCCCCATGCGACGACCACTCCTGCGGCCGTCGGGGGGAAACGGCCTCTATGACTTCTCGGGTTCACCCTCCGACGCCTGCCCCTGGGGTCCCTGGGCGTCGGCGGGTCGCTTGGATACCACCACCCGGGCCGGGCGAAGCAGACGATCGCGCAGCGAGTACCCACGCTGCAGCACCTGCACCACCGCGCCCTCGGGGGCCTGTTCGTCCTCCACTTGTGCCATCGCCTCGTGCAGAGAGGGATCGAAGCGCTCGCCCTCCGCCCGAATCACGCTCAGTCCATGCTTGGCCAGGCTCGCCAGGAGCTCCCGTTCCACCAGCTCCACACCCCGCAAGAGCCCTTCCAAGTCCGTGGCTTCGCTGTCTCGAGCGTGCTCGATGGCACGGGCGAGATTATCGACCGTTGGGAGGAGGTCCTTGACGAGATTCTGATGCCCGAACTGGTGCGCTTCCTCCCGCTCGCGCAGGGCGCGGCGCCGGAAGTTCTCGAAGTCTGCCGCGAGGCGGACGTAGCGGTCGGTGAGGGCGGCGAGCTCCTCCTGGGTCCCCCCCGTCGTCCCCTCGGGGCTTTCGCTCTGCGGGGCAGCGGCGTCGCTCCGCTGGGCCTCGATGGCGTCGGCGGCCTCGCGCATGGCCTGCTCGAGCTCCGCGCTGGGAGCCAGGGAGCCCTCGGAGGGCTCCTCGACCAGGGACTCCCATCCTTCGGACGCCTCTTCCGGCTTCCCCTTCCGCTTGTCGTGGATCACTCGGCGATTCTTTCCGTCACCAGTGTGGAAAGGAATCCCACCAGGGGAATGACCCGCGCATAGTCCATCCGGCGCGGCCCGATGACGCCGAGCACGCCCAGGGGAGCCCTCTCGCCTCCGTAGGGCGCGGCGACCAGGGCACAGTGGCGCAGGGAGGGCTCACCCACCTCCTCGCCGAATGCCACGCGCACACCGCCGGCCGCCAGCATCTCGTCCAGGATGGCGAGCAGGCGCTCCTGGGTCTCGACCGCCTCGAGGAGTTGGCGGATGCGATCGAGGTCGTGGAACTCGGGCTGCTCGAGCAGCGCCAGCCAGCTCGCCACCACCAGTCCGTCGGGGTCGGAATCGGGTTCCGCAGCCATGGCCCGCGAGGCGACCGCAACGGCGCGGCCCAGCAGCCGGTCCGCCTGGGTGCGCAGCTGCCGGGCCTCCCCGGCGAGCCAGTCCCGGATCTCCTCGAGGGTGTGGCCGGAGATGCGCTCGTTGAGCAGCGTGGCCATGCGCTCGAGCTCGGACTGGTCGGCGCTGCCGTCGTCGGCCACCACGCGCTGGGAGGCGGCGCCACTCTCGGTCACCAGCACCACCAGCAGGCGATGACTCGTGAGCCTCACCAGGCTCACCCGTCGCAGCACCACGCGCCGCAGACGAGGGACCACGACGAAGCCGAGCTGGCGAGTCCGGTCGGAGAGGATCTGGGACGCGGCCCGCATCAGGGCGCCGCCTCCGGTGTCCTCGAGGGTGCCGGCGAGGTCCCGCTTCTCGTAGGCACCGAGATCGCGCGGGTCGACGAGCTCGTCCACGAACAGCCGCAGCCCCCGCTCGGTGGGGACGCGGCCTGCTGAGGCGTGGGGCTGGTCGACGAAGCCCAGACTGGTGAGCTCGGCCATGGTGTTGCGGATGCTGGCCGACGAGAGTGCCACCGGCAGCAGATGAGAGAGGGTCGCCGAGCCCACCGGACTCGCCTCTCCGACGTAGGCCGTGATCATGGCGCGCAGCACCATGCGTTGGCGCTCGCCGAGCTGCGCCTCGTCCCGCTCGAACTCTCGATGCCCCACTGACCGAAAACCTCTGGAAATTCAATAACTCAGCTGGTCGGAGGCGTCAACGTGGCGGGAGGGGTCACGAAGCGTTCGAACACGGAGTCGGAGACGAGACGGCCCGGGGGGGTCAGGCACAGGTCCCCGCCCGGGCGCTCCTCGAGCAGCCCGAGGTCGCGTACCTCGTCGATCACGGGCGCGAAGAAGCTGCGAGGGGATCCGCCGAACTCGCGCTCGAAGCGCACGGCGTCGAGGCCCTGCACCGTCCGCAGCGACAGGAAGAGCGCCTCGCCGCGCGCCGTCGCCGGGTCGAGCACCTCGGGGGGGCCCTCCCGGGGGAGGTCGCCGCGCTGCAGCGGCTCGAGGTAGGCGGGCAGGGTGCGGAGGTTGCGACAGCGGGTGCCGTGGGCTGCGTCCGGGCCCGGGGGCTCGATGGTCCAGGCGCCCATGCCCAGCCCGAGCACCGGCCGACGCTCCCAGTAGCGACGGTTGTGCACCGACCTGCGCCCGGGGGTGGCGAAGCTCGAGATCTCGTAGCGGGCCAGTCCCGCCGCCTCGAGGCGGCACTCCACCTGCTCGAACATGCGCACGGCATCGTCCTCATCGGGCAGCGCCAGCTGTCCGCGGCGCGCGGCGAGCGCAAAGGGCGTGCCCGCCTCGACGCCGAGCTCGTAGGCCGAGACGTGCTCGGGTGCCGCAACCGCGATCTCCTCGAGATCGCGGTCGAGCTGCGCCAGGGTTGCGCCGGGCGCCGCGAAGATGAGGTCCAGGGAGAGGTTCGTGAAGCCGGCCGCGCGTGCGGCTCGAAGCGACTCGCGGGCTTCGTCGGCGGCATGGGCGCGGCCGAGCCGCTTGAGGATTCCGTCGTCGAAGGACTGTACCCCCAGGGAGAGTCGGTTGACGCCGGCCTCCCGGAAGCCGGGCAGACGGCCACGTTCCAGGGTCCCGGGGTTCGCCTCGAGGGTGATCTCCACACCGTCCGCCTGCGGGAACGCCTGGAGCGTTGCCTCCACCAGGCGCCGCACGGAGCCGGGCCGCAGCAGGGAAGGCGTCCCGCCCCCGAGGTAGAGACTCGCCAGCCTCCGGCCCTCGAGCCGCGGTGCGCGCAGGCGAAGCTCCGCGAGGAGCGCCTCGAGGTACTCTGCTTCGCGCTCGACCTCGAGCCGGCGGGCGGCCACCACCGCGAAGTCGCAGTACGGACAGATCCGTTCGCAGAAGGGCACGTGGACGTAGACGCCCACACTCCCGTCGTCGTCCAGCACCCCCCAAGGCTACCCCTCGGATGGTGGGGCGGGTATCCTGCGCGGACTTGGCGAAGGCTCCGGTCCATTTCGAACGGCTTGCAAACGGGCTCGAGCTGCTCGTGCAGGAGTCCCATGCCTCGCCGGTGGCCGAGGTGGAGGTCTGGGCGCGGGTCGGCTCTGCCGACGAGCGCGCCGAGGAGGCGGGCCTCGCCCACTTCCACGAGCACATGCTCTTCAAGGGCACCTCCCGGCGAGGGGTGGGCGAGGTGGCCGGAGAGGTGGAAGGGGTGGGCGGTCACATCAACGCCTACACCTCCTTCGATACCACCGTCTATCACGCCACCGTGCCGAGCGAGAGCACCGGCGTCGCCCTCGACGTGCTCGCCGATGCCGTGCGCGACCCCCTCTTCGACCCGGAGGAGATCGAGCGCGAGGTGGAGGTGGTGCTCGAGGAGATCCGCCGCTCCGAGGACAGTCCCCACAGCGTCCTCGGCAACGCGGTCTTCGCCGAGGTCTACCGACGCCATCCCTACCGGGCACCCATTCTCGGAACCATGGAGAGCGTCGCGGGCTTCGATCGGGACCGCGTGCGCGCCTTCTTCGAGCGCTGGTATCAGCCCGGCCAGCTCTTCGTGGTCATCGCCGGGGACGTAGAAACTGCGGAAGTCGTGGAGGCGGTGCGCGCCGCCTTCCCCGACGCCCCCGGCCGGGGCCCCGAACGCAGTCGTCCCGCGGAGCCCGAATCCCGGGACTTCCGTCCCCTGGTCCTCTCCCGCCCCTTCGAGCGCGCCAGCCTCGACCTCTGCCTGCGCAGCGTCCCCCTCTCCCATGCCGACGCTCCGGCGCTCGATCTGCTGGGCTTCATCCTGGGCGAGGGCGATAGCAGCCGCCTGGTGCGTCGGGTGAAGGAGCAGGAAGAACGGGTCGATCGCATCGACGCCTACTCGTACACCCCGCTCGACCCGGGCCTGTTCGGGATCACCGCCGACCTCGACCCGGAGCGTACGGCGGAGGCCGTGGAGAGCTGCGTGCGTGAGCTCGAGCGCCTGCGCGAGGAGCGCGTCTCCGAGCAGGAGCTCGAGAAGGCACGCGCCAACTTCCTGGCCAGCGAGTACTTCGAGCGAGAGAGCGTGACCGGTCTCGCGCGCAAGATCGGCTGCTTCCACGCGCTGTCCCGGGACCACGCCGACGAGGCCCGCTACCTGGAGGCGATCCGCACGGCGAGCGCCGACGATCTGCTGCGCGTCGCGCGCGCCCACCTCGACACCGCGGGGCTCACCGTGGGCGTGCTGCTTCCCGAGGGCACCCCCGCCGTGAACGCCGAGGATCTGGAGCGCGCCGCCGCCCGCGGCTGCGAAAGCATCCGGCGCGCCTTCGCGCCCCCGGAGCGGACCGGCGGCGTTGCAGCGATCCACAGCTACGAGCTGCGCGGCGGCGCCCGGCTGGTGGTGCAGCCCCGGGAAGAGACCCCGGTGGTGGCAGTGCGCGCTGTCTTCCTGGGCGGACTCCTCGCCGAAGACGAGCGCAGCGCGGGGCTCACCAGCTTCCTGACCTCCATGTGGCTGCGCGGAACGTCGGCCCATTCCAGTGCCGGCTTCGCGCGCAGCGTGGAGTCGCTGGCCTCCGAGATCGAGGGATTCTCGGGACGCAACAGCCTGGGGCTCGCCCTCGACTGCCTCGCCGACCGTCTCGACCCCGCCCTCGACCTCTTTGCCGAGGTCCTGCTCGAGCCCACGCTGGCCCCCGAGGAGGTGGAGAAGGAGCGGCGCGACACGCTGGCGGCGCTCGAGCGGCGAGAGGACCGGCTGGGGGCGCGCACCTTCGACCTCTTTCAGGAGGAGCTCTACGGCGCCCATCCCTACCGCTTCCCGGTCATCGGCACCGAGGAATCCGTGGAACGCTTCAGCGCCGAGAGCGTCGCCGCGCACCACAAGCGCCTGGTGCACGCCCCGAACCTGGTGCTCTCGGTGGTGGGCGACGTCGACCCGGACCGGGTCGCCGCGTCCCTCAGCGTGCGCCTCGCCGACCTCTCGAGCGGCCCCTTCTCTCCTCCGGCGGCGGGCCGGTTCCGCCGGCCCGACGGGCGCCGGGAACGGGAGCTCCGCAAGGAACGAGCCCAGGCCCACCTGGTCATCGGCTTCGCCGGGCTCACGGTGGACGACCCGGATCGCGAAGCCCTGGAGGTGATCGCCCAGATCCTCGCGGGCCAGAGCGGGCGCCTCTTCCTGGAGCTTCGCGACCGCCAGGGTCTCGCCTACGCGGTCTCCGCCAGCAACGTCGAGGGGGTAGCCCCCGGCTTCTTCGCCACCTACATCGGAACCGCACCGGAAAAGCTCGACGCGGCGCGCGCAGGCATGGAGAGCGAGCTCGCGCGCCTGCTGGAGTCCCCGCCCGCCGAGCCCGAGCTCGAAGCGGCCCGCCGCCACCTGGCGGGAAGCTTCGCCATCGAGCAGCAGCGCTGCTCCGGGCGAGCCACCCACCTGGCCCTCGACGTTCTCTATGGGCTCGGCGTCGACGCCCACCGGCACTACCCGGACCGGGTCCTCGCGGTCTCGAAGGAGGACGTGTTGCGCGTGGCCCGCCGGGTGATCGACCTCGACGCCTGCGTGATCGCCGCCATCCGGCCTTGAGACCGGGAGAGCGCGTCAGCCGGTGAGCCGCCGTCGTGTGACGCGCGCCGCCACGAAGAGCAGCAGCGCCGAGATCACCAGCACGTAGGCGACGTCGAACAGCAGCACCACCGAGGCTTCTCCCCGAAACGCCGCGCGCACCAGCCGCACCGGGTGCAGCAGCGGCAGCACCTCGGCCACCTGCAGCCACACCCCCGAGAGCCGTTCCTGCAAGGGAAAGAAGATGTCGGAGAACAGGAAGAGCGGAGTGAGGAAGAGCGTGAAGTAGAAGCTGAACAGATCGATGCTCGGAATGCGCAGGCTGAAGGCGATGCCGATGGCGGCGAAGAGCAGTCCCGTGAGGGGGATGAGCGGGATCGCCAGCAGCGCGTGGGGCATCGGGGCGAGCCCGGCCAGGGCGATCACCACGAAGAAGCAGCCGCCGTAGATGGTGGCGCGAGTCATGGCCCAGAGGATCTCGCCGGCCAGCACGTCCTCGGGCTGGATGGGCGTGGTGAGCATGGCCTCGTAGGTCTTCTCGAAGTTCAGGCGGACGTAGGCGTTGTAGGTGACCTCGAAGCTCGCCCCGTTCATCGCCGCCACGGCCACCAGGCCGGGGGCCAGGAAGGCCACGTAGGAGGTGCCGCCCATCTCCTGGATGTAGGCCCCCACCCCGACCCCGATGGAGACGAGGTAGAGGATGGGCTCGAAGAAATTCGGCAGCAGATTGAGACGCCAGGTGCGACGGTAGAGGGCGAAGTTGCGCTGCCAGACGGCCCACGCGTAGCCCGGCGAGACCCTCACGCCTCGTGCTCCAGCCGCGTGCCGGTCTGGGCCAGGAAGACGTCCTCGAGGTTGGTGGGTCGCACCACCACCTTCAGGTGCTCGTCCCCGCGCACCGCGGTGCGATGGCGCAGGCGCTCGAGGAGCCGGCCCGCATCGTCGCAGAAGAGCATGAGGCGCGGCCCGACCCGCAAGCGCGGCAGGCCGTCGAGCTCCCGAGCCAGGCGCGCCTCCTCCACCGGGGGCAGCTCGAGCTCCAGGGCCTCGGGGGCCAGCGTCTGCCGGATGAGCTCCGCGGGCGCCCCGTCGGACACCACGCGTCCCTCGGAGAGGATCACCAGGCGGTCGCACAGACGCTGGGCCTCGTCCATGTAGTGGGTGGTGAGCAGCACCGTGGTGCCCGCCTCGCGCAGCGCCCGCACGCGCTGCCAGAGCGAGAGGCGCACGGCGGGATCGAGGCCGGTGGTGGGCTCGTCGAGAATCAGCAGCTCCGGACGGTTCATCAGTGAGAGCGCCACCGCGAGACGCCGCTGGAAGCCCCCCGAGAGGGTGCGCACGGGCGCATCGGCGTGGGAGCGCAGCTCCAGGAAGTCGAGGAGCTCTGCGATGCGCGACTCGATCTCTCCCGGGGGCAGCCGGTGGTAGCGTCCGAAGACGCGCAGGTTCTCCACCGGGGAGAGCATCTCGATGAGGGAGTTCTCCTGGAGGGTCACACCGAGGCGTGCGCGCACGCGGCGCGGATCCCGCGCCACGTCCACCCCGAAGACCCGAACGGATCCGGCGCTGGCGCGGCTCACGCCGTAGATCATGCGCAGGGTGGTGGTCTTGCCGGCTCCGTTCGGGCCCAGCAGCCCGAAGCAGATGCCGGCGGGGACGTCGAGATCGAGGTCCGCGACGGCCACGCGGTCGCCGAAGCGCTTCGATACCCCCCGGCACTCGACGACCATGAAGGGACACTAGCAGCAGGCGCCGGTCGTGATTCCAGACCCTGCGGGGGACGTTTTTGGGACCCCGAACGCGATCGAGCGTACACTGGTGGAGCGCCCAGAAGCGGTCTTCGAGTGAGGTTCGGTTTGCGTTCCCGGGTCCCCCTGGTGGTGCTCACCCTCTCGGGTGTGCTCCTCCTCATCGGCTTCCGGCTGCTGCAGACGTCGCCCAGCGCCCGCGCCGAACGCGAGCGGGCGGCGGTGGCCGCAGAGGGCGCGACCCACCCCGGCGCGGAGCCCCCGGCGGCCGTCCAGAGCGTCGATGCGATCGTCGCCCGCGCCGACCCCGGGCCCGGCCGGGTCGAGCTGGCGGCGGTGCTCGAGGCCGTGCGCAGGGTGGTGGTGGGCGCGGAGATCGCCGGCAAGGTGGTGGAGATCGTCGCCTCCGAGCACGATCACGTGGCGGCCGACGAGCTGCTGGTGCGCCTCGACCCCGAGCTTCCCCAGGCGGCGTTGGATCGCGCCCGGGCCAGCCTGGTCCGCAGCGAAGCCTCCGCGCGCCTGGCGCGGGCCGAGCTGCGCCGTCAGCGCGACCTCTCCGATCGCGGCGTCGCTTCGGCGGCGGAGCTCGACCGCGCGCAGAGCGAGGCCGCCACCCACGCCGCACAGGTCGCCGAGGCCCAGGCGGCGCGGGTCGAGGCCGAGACGCTGCTGGCCAAGACCCGCATTCTGGCCCCCTTCGCGGGGGTGGTCACGAAGCTCGACCTCGAGCCGGGCGCCTACCTGCAGCCGGGCAGCCCGGTGGCAGAGCTCGTGGACCTGTCGGAGATCGAGATCGAGGTGCAGGTGGGCGACCGACAGCTGGTGGCCCTGCACGCCGACGACCCGGTGGACGTCTCGGTGGACGTCTTCCCGGGCGAGCGCTTCCCGGGCCGCATCCATCGTCTGGGCCGTGCCCCGGATGCGCGCACTCGCAAGTATCCCGTCCCCGTGCGCGTGGCCAATCCCGAGGAACGCCTGCTGCCGGGCATGCTCGGCACGGTGCGCTTCGAGGTCGGGGGCGACGCGCCCACGCTGGCCGTGCCCCGGAGCGCCCTGCGCCGGGAGTTCGAGCTCGACTACCTCTTCGTGCTCGAAGGCAGCGAGGGCGACGGATCCCCGTCGCGCGCCCGGCGCCGCCGGGTGACGGTGAAGCCCGTCCCCTTCCGGCCCGACCTCGTCGAGGTGGTGGACGGTCTCGCCAGCGGGGAGCTCGTCGCCATCTCCGGGGTTCGCGAGCTGCGCGACGGCCTGCTGGTGCAGCCCCTGCTGCGGGGCGAGGGCTCGTGAGCGTCCCGGGCTTCAGCATCCGCCAGACCGTGCTGGTGAACGTGCTCTTCTTCGTGTGCCTGCTGGGGGGATGGGCGGCCCTGGCGCGCATCCCCGTCGAGTACTTCCCGAACATCAACCTGAACGAGGTGGTGATCGACACGGTCTGGAGCGGCGCTTCGGCGGAGGAGGTGGAGCGCCTCGTCACCCAGAAGCTCGAGGACGAGCTGCGGGGCCTCACCGACATCGACGAGATGCGTTCGACCTCCCAGGCGAACCTCTCCGAGATCGTCATCGAGTTCGACGAGACCCTCGACGACGTCGGCTACCAGGGCGCGGTCAACGACGTGCGCGCGGCCCTGGACCGGGTGAACGACCTCCCCCCAGACGCCGAAGAGCCCGTGCTCACGGAGATCATCATCGGGGAGGTGTCTCCGGCGGTGATGCTCGCCGTGCTGGACGTAGGAGGCGTCGGCCCGACGGCGCTGCGGGAGGTCGCACGCGACGTCAAGACGCGGGTCGGCGACCTGAAGGGCGCCAACCAGATCCGCATCCGCGGCGCCCAGGAGCGGGAGATCCGCGTGCTGGTGGACCGGGACCAGGCCGCCCGCTACGGCCTCACCGTCCCCCAGCTGGCGGAGCGCATCCGCGCCCAGAACCTGAACCTGCCGGCGGGCACCTTCTCGAGCGGGTCCGGCGAGTCGACCCTGCGGGCCCAGGGGGACTTCCAGAGTCTGGAGGGCCTGCTCGCCACGGTGGTGCGCGAGAACCCCGGGGGCAGCGACGTGCGCCTGCGGGACGTGGCGCGCGTCGAGACCGGCCTCGAGAAGCCGCGGTTCATCTCCCGCTACAACGGCCAGCCCTCCCTCGTCGTGAGCCTCAGCAAGAAGGACGAGATGGACGTCCTCGACTTCGTGGCGGGGGTGGACGCCTGGACCGAGTCCTACCGCCCGCTGCTCCCCGAGGGTGTGGAGCTGCACAAGACCCTGGACACCGCCGCCTTCGTGGCGCCGCGCATGCAGGCCCTCCTCGACAACCTGTTCTGGGGGGTGCTCTTCGTGCTGGTGATCCTGTGGTTCACCATCGGCTTCCGCAACTCGGCGCTCACCATCATCGCCATCCCCTTCAGCTTCCTCACCGCGATGATCTTCTTCCCGCTGCTCGACATCAGCATCAACGCCACCACGCTGGTGGCCATGCTGCTGGTCTCGGGGATGCTGGTGGACGACGCCATCATCGTGCTCGAGAACATCTACCGGCGCGTGGAGGGCGGAGAGCCCCTGCGCGAAGCCGTGGTGAACGGGGCCGAGGAGGTGCTCTGGCCGGTGGTGTGCGCGGTGGCCACCACCTGCGCGGCCTTCGCACCGCTGCTGCTCGTCTCTGGGACTGCCGGGAAGTTCGTGTCGATCCTGCCCAAGGCCGTCATCGTCTGCCTGCTCGCCTCGCTCTTCGAGTGCCTGCTCATCCTGCCCGCCCACTATCTGCACTTCGGAAGCCGGCAGGGGGCGGGGGGCGATCCGACCCCTCCGCGCGGAGCCCTCGGTCGCTTCTTCGGAGCCCTCGCGGGCTCGCGTCGCGCCGTCGACGCCGGGCTCGCAAGCGTGCGCGACGGCTACTCCCGTGCGCTCGATACCGTGCTCTCGCACCGCTTCTCCTTCGGCGCACTCACCGCGGCGGTGCTCTTCGTCGCCTACGCGGGAGCCCAGCACCTGCCGGTGCAGCTCTTCCCGGGCGAGTTCGACACCTTCAACGTCCTGCTGGAGACCCCGGCGGACTCGAGCCTCGAGCGCACGGATGCCGTCGCGGCGGGCATCGAACGGGAGATCGCGCCCTACGTGGGCACGGATCTCGTCGACTTCTCCACCACCGTGGGCTCGAGCGTGGATGCCAACTACGACCAGCTCACCGGCGCGAACCTCTCGATCTCCTGGGCGGTGGTGAAGCCCAGCGACGAGAACCGCCGGGCCCCGGAGCGGGTGCTCTTCAGCGTGAGGGATCGCCTGGAGGGCTATCGCCGGGACCATCCCGAGGGAATCGTGGACCTGCGCGTGCAGGCCCGGCAGGATGGCCCCCCGGTGGGCCCGCCGGTGGAGGTGCGCATCCACGGCGAGGACTGGGCGCTCGGCGAGTCCATCGCGGCCGAGATGCTCGCCTACCTCGGGAGCCTGCCCGGGGTCTACAACGCCGAGGACGACCTCAAGCTCGGGCCGCCCGAGGTGCGGCTGGTGGTGGACGAAGAACGCGCTGCGCGCCACGGTCTGCGCTTCGAAGACCTGGCCCGGGCGCTGCGCGCCGCCAACGACGGCGTGGTGGCCTCGAGCTTCCGGGACCCCTCCGCGGACGAGGACGTGGACATCCGCGTGCTGCTCGAGGCCGGCTACCGGCGGGGCCTGCAGGACCTGCTGGAGGTCGAGCTGCGCGCGCCCGAGGGCTACCTCCTCAAGCTGCGGGACGTGGCAGACGTGGAGCAGAGCCGCGGCTACCGCTCCTACCGTCGCTACGACGGGCGCCGCACGGTGCGCGTCACGGCCAACGTCGACGAAGAGCTGGCGACCTCGGTGGGCGTCAACCAGCGTCTGCAGGCTGCGTTCGCGGACGTGGAGACCCGCTACCCCCAGGTGGAGGTGCGCTACGGGGGAGAGTTCGCCGAGACCAACGAATCCTTCGCGAAGCTCGGTCGCGTCTTCCCCATCGCGCTGCTGGCCATCTACATGATCCTGGCCGCCCTGTTCCGCAGCTACCTGCAGCCGCTGGTGGTGACCGCCGCCATCCCCTTCGGGCTCGCGGGGATCGTGATCGGCGTGGGGCTTCTCGACTACCGGGTCAGCTTCGTGCTCATGTACGCGACCATCGGCCTCACCGGCGTGGTGGTGAACGACTCGCTGGTGATGGTCGACTTCATCAACCGCGCCCGCCGCGCCGGCATGCCGCTGCTCGAAGCCGTGCGCCAATCGGGCGCGCGACGCTTCCGGCCGATCCTGCTCACCACCCTCACCACCGTGGTGGCGCTGCTACCGATGGCGCTCGGGCTCCAGGGATCGTCGAAGACCTACGGACCCTTCGCGGCTTCCATCGCCTTCGGACTCATCGTCGCGATGGTCGGGACGCTGTTCGCCGTCCCGCTGGTCTACACCAGCCTCATCGTCGCCCAGGACCGCGTCGCCCGACGCTGGGCCCACTTCCGCGGCCACGAGCTCCCGCCCTCCCCCCTCGAAGGCCTCGAGCCTCCGCGGCCCCCTGCCCCTCTCGCAGTCCGCCCGCGCTCCCGCGCGAGTTGACTCGGCTCGGCTGAAGCCGGCCGTCGAGGGCTGGGCTCCACATTGTGGGTCCGCCCCCGGGCGACCGAGGTCCACGGCCTCGCGTCACAGCGTTCTCGTCTCGATGAATCCGTCGGGCCGGGAGGGGTTCGCGCCCCGACCCCCAGGTTCGAAGCCTGCTGCTGGGTCGGGAGGCGCTCGCATCGGAGCCTCCTTCTTCGAGTAGTCGGGCTGTGAGCTGTCTTCGAGGCGTAGCCGGTGGATGGTAACTCCCGGGTCCGGGAGGCCGCCCCGGCTGCTTTGTGGTTCATCGGCCAGCCCTCCCGTCGAAGGAACACATGGAGCTGCCTGTACCCGGCCTTCCAGAGTGCACACAAGGGACAAGAGCATTGGGTAGAAGCGAGGCCGCTGTGGGGCGTTTCGAACTGCCGAGAGCCCGACTTCTAGTCGATTTCCGGTCGGAGAAGTGGGCGCCGCTCAGTTGAGTGCGACCCGTTCGCGCGAGCCTTCAGAACGACCAGAGGCGCGGGATCAGACCGATGGCGATCACTGCGCACAGTACATTGAGTGGAAGACCTACACGGACGAAGTCCGTGTACCGATATCCCCCCGGCCCGTAGACCATGAGGTGGGTCTGATAGCTCACAGGCGAAGCGAACGCGCAGCTCGCTCCGAGCGCGACCGCGATCGCAAACGGGCGCGGATCCACCCCGATCTGCACGGCCGCCGCCACGGCGATCGGAAACAGGAGCGCGACCGAAGCGTTGTGATGCAGCAGTTCGGACATCACGTTCGTTACGACGTAGATGGTGGCGAGGATCGCCACGGGGCCGAGCGAGTGCACGTGTTCGACGACGAGACCGGCGATCGCTGCGCCCGCTCCTGTCTTCTCGATCGCCGACGCAATGCCGAGGCCGGCGCCGATGACGACCAGGACGTGTAGCTGGACGCTTCGCCGAGCGCCCGTGCCGGAGATGCAACGTGTCGCGATCAGGATGCCACCCGCGACGAACGCACCGAGCGCGATCGGCAGCACGCGCGTAGCCGCGAGGGCGACCATGGCCAGGAATACGCCAGCGGCGAGCCAGGCGCGGTCGTGGCGCGGCGGTGCCGATTCGGGGACCTCGCTGACAAGGTAGAAGTCGGGACTGCTGCGACGCGCGCGCAGGAACCCCGGAGTGCCCTGGATCAACAGCGTGTCGCCGGCGCGCATGACGATGTCGCCGAGCTTCCCGCGCACCCGCTCTCCGTTGCGGTGCACTGCGATCACGGCGGCGTCGTATACAGCGCGGAAATCCACGTCGCGCAGCGTTCGGTTCGTCAGCGGCGACGAGCGCGACAACACAGCCTCAACGAGCGGCTGGCGAGGATCCGGCCGCCACGGTTCTTCGTCCTCGGCCACCGGTACCAGACCGCGGATGCGCTGGAGGTCGACGATCGTGGAAACCGCGCCCGCGAACACAAGCCGGTCGCCAGCTCGAACGACCTCATCCGGGGCCACAGGCGAGATGCCAACTCCCTCCCGCACGATCTCGAAGAGGAAGAGCCCCGGCAGGTGCCGCAGGCCGGCCTGCTCGATGTCGCGCCCTACCAACGCGCACGCGGGCTCGACCCGCATCGTCACGGTGTATTCGCGCGTGTGCTGACTCACTTCAGCCGCTGGATCAGCACGGTTCGGCAACAGCCGCGGCGCGACCAGCAGCAGGTAGCCCAGCCCCACGACGCAGACAGGGACGCCGACCGGCGCGAGCTCGAAGAAGCCCAGCGGCCGCATCCCCGTCTGCCGCACCAGTCCATCCGCGGTGAGAATGACGCTGCTACCGATCACGGTGATGGTCGAGCCGAGGATGGTCGAGTAGCTGAGCGGGATCAGTAGTCTGCTGGGCGCGATGCGATGGCGGCGCGCCCAGTCGACGATGAGCGGAGTCATCATCGCCACGATGGGCGCGTTGTTCAGAAAGCCCGACAGGCTCGCCAGCGGGGGTAGCGCCCGCGCCATCGTTCCGCGCTCGCTCCGCCCTTGCCGGAACAGTCTGCCGAGAGTGAGCTCGAGCGCGCCAGTCTCGCGCATTGCCGCCGACAGGATGAAGAGAGCCCCCACCGTCATCATCGCGGGGCTCGCGAAGCCAGCGAACGTCTCGGTCGGGGTCAGCACACCGGCCGTAGCCAGGACGAAGAGACCACCCATCAAGATCAAGTCGGGGCCCGCGATACCTCTTACCAAAGCGATCAGTACTCCGCCGATCACCCCGATCGTAAGCCAGCCGTGCCAGCCGAGTTGGTCCATCGAGGAACTCCTCTAGACGAGCTCGTGCTCGATCTGAGCCCACGCGTGCTGCAGAATGGTGCACACCTGACAGGAACTCCTGGTCGAGCACTTCTCTGTCGTGGAGATCGAGAGCAAGGGCGCAGACCGGACCCCCAAGAGGTCTTTCACGAGGATTCCTCTGCCAGCGTGTGATTGTCGCAGACGCGCGAGTTCTGCCAGGTAGCTGCCGAAGTCTTTGACCCGGTGGGTGATGATCGGGCCAAGCCCCTCCCTGCCGAGACGTGTCCGCATCTTCCCGGAGAAGCCGCGCGACGTCGCAGCGTACGCCCTGCGGTTCTCCTTGTACGCCGCTCGCGCCTTGGAGACCTCGGGAGTCGTTCGGGTCATGGGCGGATCCTCATCCACGATTCACGAGGAAGACCAGATACACGACGTACAACAAGACGAATGAGACGCCCTCCTTGCGATCAATCGCGTTCCTCGGGCCTACCGCGACGGCCAGCAGGAGGAACGCGCTCGATGCCACGACCATCAGGATGTCCGTGTTGCTCACTACGTCGAATGGCAGCGGGCGTAGCACTGCGCTCAGGCCCAGCACCCAGAGCAAGTTGAAGATATTCGAGCCGATCGCGTTTCCGATGGCCAAGTCCGTGTTTCCCCGGTGGGCCGCCAGGACGGTTGTGACCAGCTCCGGCAATGAGGTGCCGATCGCAATCACTGTGAGCCCCACAAATGACTCACTGAGACCCAGGAGCCGGCTGAGAGAGACTGCGCCCTCCACGACCCAGTGTGCCCCCATCCCCAACCCGATGCTGCCCGCGACGAGCCAGGCCAGCGGGTGAAGCAGCGAGCCACTCACATCACGTCGGCCGAGCGCGGGGTGGTCGATGACCGTGTGTGGATCGTTCCAGACGCGATAGATGTAGAGGAGAAAGAGCAAGAAGAACACGAGCAGGATCACACCATCGCTGCGACTGATCGAGAGCGTTCCGGCGGTACCAAACAAATGCGCGTTCGCGATGAATCCGACCAGCACGGCGGCCGTGAGTGAGAACGGGATCTCGGAGAAGATTGTTGCGTCGCGGACCGGAAGCTCGCGGACGATCGCCGCGACGCCCAAGATCAGTAGAATGTTCGCGACGTTGCTCCCGAGGACGTTGCCGACCGCGATCTCCGAGTTGCCCGCGAAGCTCGCAAGCACGTTCACGAGAAGCTCGGGAAGGGACGTCCCGATGGACACCAGGGTGAGACCAATCGCGATTTCCGAAGCGCCGAGCCGACGACCAATCATCGTCGCACCACGGATCACGGCCTCCGCTCCTAGCAGGAGGATCACGAAACCGACTACGAGGATGATGTACTCCATCGCGGCTCCCTATGTGATCACGGTGTATCGGGCGTGGCGGGCCACGTATTGGTTCCAGCGTCGATCCATGTCATCGGGCTCCTGCTTCCTGTCTCCTGCCAGATCCGCCCTTCAGCGTCTTCGCATGAGTGAGTAAGGGTCCGGCCAACTCACCATCCCCAGCAGGGCCGCTCCTCCACCACCGGCCACGAATGCACGCGATGCCGGTCCATTGCATTCGAGTGCGACGCGCCGTCTGCGAGGGCCACACCGGCCCCGAAGCATGCCAGCATCCCCAACCCGATCGAGCCCGGCTCGACCCAGTGGGCTAGTCCCAAGGCCATAGCGAAAAGGAGCGGGAACAGGAACAGCGCCGCGAGGTTGTTGTTCCCAACACATCGCCCGATGCGGGTGGCTACACGCCCCAATCCGAGGCTCAGTAGCAGTGCGAGTGCAAAGGAGACCAGAGTGCGAGTGAGGGCCTCCAATCGGTTCCCTCTAGCGAGCGAAGAACGACTGGGCCGTCACCGCCCAACATCTCCCGGTGCTGGGGGAGCGTGCGTCGGAACGCGACGCTACCACGGAGGATCCAGGATGAGCCTGAGTAGGGCGGAAACACGTTGGTGTTTCTCGACGGGATGGCGCAGAGGCAGGCTCTTGCGGACTTTGTACCGATTTCGGCGCCCAGTGCGCACTCGCTGAACGTATCCGGCCTCCTCCAGGTCTCCGATGATGCGTTGCACGGCGCGCTCAGTAATCGCGACCCTCTCGGCGATATCGCGCATGCGCGCTTCCGGAGCGTCGACAATGCAAATGAGCACGTGGGCGTGGTTCGTAAGGAATGTCCACTCGCCTTTGTCCATCTTGAAGTCTCTGCCCCTCTTCGACTTCAGGGAGCGATGGGTGCGACCTACTACTGGGTGATTGCTGCTCGCTTCATTTGCTGCTATGAAATTCGCGATACACAGTTCCTGTATTGTGAGTCTGAAGATACTCCGCCCGATCGCCAATGCAATACCCAGCGCTGGAAGCGAAGTCGAAGCTGGGCACTAGGGTCATGAGATGGCGCTACGAGATCTCCTCGAGAACAACCGCCAGTGGGCGGAGGCCGCGACGAGGAAGAGGCCCGACTTCTTTGAGAAGCTGTGTGGTCAGCAGTCCCCGGCCTATCTGTGGGTCGGGTGCTCTGACAGCCGAGTGCCCGCGAACGCAATCGTGGGCCTCGATCCGGGCGAGCTCTTTGTGCACCGCAACGTGGGAAACATCGTCGCTCCCGGGGATTTGAACGGCCTCTCGGCGATTCAATTCGCAGTGGACGTGCTGAACGTGGGCCACATCATCGTCTGCGGGCACTACGGGTGTGGTGCGGTTCATGCTGCCGCCTCGAATGTCAGGTTGGGGCTCGCAGACGGCTGGATTCGGCACATCAAGGACGTCCGGGAGAAACACTGCATCGATCTCGCGGCGATCGATGACGAAACCGCACGTACGGATCGCTTGTGTGAGCTCAACGTGATGGCTCAAGTTCGAAACGTGTGCGAGTCCACGGTGGTCCGTGGCGCTTGGCAACGGGGCCGGCAGTTTTCCGTTCACGGTTGGATCTACTGCCTTTCCGATGGCCTGCTCCGTGACT
>JBDLIK010000002.1:0-25311 GCA_039714895.1 Myxococcota bacterium
ATGGCGTCGCCGCAGAAGCAGGGGGGCGAGCCTGACCGAGAGTCGGAGCCGCCTGCGGGAGTGCCCTCGGGCCTCGCAAGGAGACCCGCGCTGGCAGCAGCGTCGTCGCCGAAGGCCACCCAGTCTCCGCGCGGTGCCTCGCGCCCATGGCCCGTGAGGCTCAGCCACACGCGGCCGGGGCGTTCGCCCAGAAGGGACTCGGCTCGGATCCCGAGCTGGCGAAGCGCACGAGGCCGTGAGCTCTCGACCACGATGTCCGCCCCGGCAAGGAGTACGGCGAGCTGGCGTCGGCCGCCCTCCGTCTCGAGGTCGAGGACGACGCTCCGCTTGTGGGCATTCAGCAGGTCGTAGAAGGAGCGCTCCCCGCGGTGAGCGCCATCGGGCCTCTTCGAGCTCTCGACCTTCCAGACCTCGGCGCCGCAGCGCTGGAGGAGGTGCGTGCACAGAGGGCCCGCCCACAGCGAGGAGAGATCGACGACCTGCGGCGGTCGTTCCGGAGATCGCAGCACGTCTCCGAACGGCGTCACGCGCAGCCAGGGGACGGAAGGCGTGCGCTCTGGAACGGCGGCGACGGGCAGCCCCATCAGACGACCTCGCTGCTCCAGAGCAGCCGTGGGACGCCGGCGGACGATCTCCCGGACCGGGATCCACGGATCGTCGTCGGGCCGGATCCCCTCGCACTCCAGCCAGGCGGGCAGCAGAGCGACGTCCTCGGGACGGGCGAGATTGAGCGCCAACGTACCGTCGCTCGCCAGCAGCAGACGACAGCTCCCTCCCGGGGACGCGCTTCCCCGGCGGCGGAGGCCCAGGGCCGCGGCGCGCTCCCCGAGCAGCGCCGCGCCGGAGAGCCCGGCCAGCGTCGGGGGCCGGCCGGCCAGGGCACACACCGCATCGAGAGCGCCCTCGGCGCAGCTGGCCGGAGCCCCCACCGAAAGCCGGGGAACGCTGTCCCCGGTGAGCGCCATGGCCCCCGAGCGCGCCCAGAGACGGGGCTCGTCCTCGGCACAGTCGAGCAGCGGCCGGGCGGAGCAGACGCCGCGGGCGGGGAGTGCGACCGCGTCGCGGAGCTCCTGACGCAGGAAGTCGGCGTAGCGGCGAGCGCCTCGCAGCGGGGCCTCGAGATCCTCCCGCCCCTCCGGTCGTGCCACAGCGGCTCTCCTCAGCCGTCTTCAGAACGGTGCCCCGGGGCGGGAGAAGCTAGCGGCTTCGGTGGAGAATCTCGATTCCAGCGCCGGTGGGACGCCCGCTGCGCTCCGTTCCCGGCACTCGAGAATCGCTACCCTCGAACGAGATCGAGACGAGGAGACGGCTTCGATGAAGGCAGGCAGCCGCTGGCGAAGTGCCGTGTGCAGCACCGAGGTGATGGTGGTCCAGGCTCCGGATGGGGAGATCGAGGTGAGCTGTGGCGGCGCCGCGCTCATCGAGCTCGGAACCGAGCCGCCGACCGGTGCGACGCTCTCACCCGACGCCCGGGAAGGAACGCTCATCGGAAAGCGCTACGTCAACGAAGCGGGAGACCTGGAGCTCCTCTGCACGAAGCCCGGCGAGGGCTCCCTCTCGGCGAGCGGAGCCGCACTGACCGTCAAGGGTGCGAAGCCTCTGCCCTCTTCGGACTAGCATGGGTTCCGATCCATGAACCTGATGCTGCTCCTCGAGATGGCTTCCTCCGCGTTCGGCGAGCGGGTGGCGGCCACCCACGGCGATCGCTCGCTCAGCTATGCGGAGCTCTTCCGCGCTGCGGGTCGGGCCGCCGCCGGGATCCGATCCAGCGGCGCGCAGCATCTGGCGTACCTCGAGGAGAGCGATCTCGCCCTGCCGGTGGCCCTGTTCGCCAGCGCCTGGGCGGGCGTTGCCTTCGCCCCGCTGAGCTATCGGAAGAGCGCCGCCGAGATCGAGGCGTTGCTGCAGACGATCACGCCCACGCGCCTGGTGACCGATGGCCCACTCTGCGAATCCCTCGGCAAGCTCGAGGGCGTGGTCTCCGAGAGCCGCTCCGACTTCCTCGCGTCAGCGAGTACGGAGGGGGCGCTGGCCGACGGCTGGCCCATGGATCCCGAAGGCGTGGCCGTGCTGCTGTTCACCAGCGGCACCAGCGGAGCCCCGAAGGCCGCCCTCCTGCGACAGAGGCACCTGGTCTCGTACGTTCTGGGATCCGTCGAGTTCATGGGCGCCGCCGAGGCGGACGCGGCCCTGGTCTGTGTTCCGCCCTACCACATCGCGGGGATCGCAGCGCTGTGCAGCTCGATCTATGCCGGGCGACGGGTCGTTCAGCTCTCGCGATTCGATCCCGAGGCGTGGCTCGAGACCGCGCGCCGTGAGAGGGTGACGAATGCGTTCGTCGTCCCGACGATGCTCGCCCGGATCCTCGAGGCACTCGAAGGGCGGAAGAGCGCGGATCTCCCCCAGCTACGGGCACTCTCCTACGGCGGCGGCAAGATGCCGCTGCCGGTGATCGAACGGGCCATGCGCCTGTTCCCCGACACCGACTTCACGAACGCCTATGGCCTCACCGAGACCAGCTCGACGGTCTCGCTGCTCGGGCCCGAGGACCATCGCGCGGCCGCGGCCAGCGAGGATCCGGCCACGCGCCGGCGCCTGACGTCGGTGGGCCGGCCGCTGCCGAGTCTCGAGATCGAGGTCCGGGACGAAGCCGGAAGAGTCCTGCCGGCGGGGGAGCGCGGCGAGATCTTCGTGCGGGGGGAGCAGGTCTCGGGAGAGTACCGGGCGCGGGGCAGCGCCCTCGTGGCCGGCGGCTGGTTCCCCACCCGGGACGGGGGCTTCGTGGATGGCGAGGGCTACCTCTTCGTCGAGGGTCGCATCGATGACGTGATCGTCCGGGGGGGCGAGAATCTGTCGCCCGGAGAGATCGAGGACGTCCTGCTCGAGCACGCGGCGGTGGCGGCCGTGGCCGTCGTCGGAGTCCCCGACGAGCAGTGGGGGGAGGCCGTCGCGGCCGCGGTGGTCCTCCGGGCGGGCCAGAGCGCCAGCGCCGGGGAGCTGGCGGCGTTCGTGAAGGCGAAGCTCCGATCGACGCGCGTTCCCGAGCGCATCGAGTTCTGGGACGAGCTGCCGCACAACGAGACGGGCAAGCTGCTGCGCCGATGCGTTCGTGCGCGGCTCGCGGGAGAGGTGTGAGCCCGGCAGCTCGCGCCGAGAGCCTCTCCCTGGCTGACGCCGTAGAGCGCCTGCGGCCGCCGCGCTCGCTGGAGGCGTGGTCTCCGGTTCGCGGCTGCGCCCTCTGGATCGTCGACCTGCGCGGCGACGCGGGCGAGCTCGGGGACACCCTGGCGGAGGTCGTGTTCGAGCGGCTCTCCGGCCTGCCGTGTCCGGTGGTCGGGAGGGTCGGAGCCACAGCGGGCTCGCGCTTCGCGGCGGCGTTCGCGGGGCGTTGTGACGCGCTCGCGGAAAGCGATCTCGAGGCCGAGGCACTGCGCTCCGGCGTGGAGGCGAACCCGCTGGCGGCATTCGCTCTGGTCCACCTCCTCCGCCACGGGGAGAGCCGCTCGGTGGAAGCGGGCCTGCTGGCGGAGTCGACGGCCTACTCCACGCTTCAGTCGGGTCCCGAGTTTCGGCGCTGGCTCGAGGGCAGAGCTGCCAGGCGAAGTTCGCCCCCCGAGGGCGAAGGTCCCGCGGTCCTCACCCGCCGGACGGGCTCGATGCTCGAGATCCTGCTCAATCGGCCGCAGCGCCACAACGCGTTCTCGGTGAGCCTGCGGGACGGGCTGGTGGAAGCGCTCGAGCTCGCCCGCTCGGATCCTGGACTGGAGAGGCTGGTGCTGCGCGGACGCGGGCCCTCGTTCTGCAGCGGTGGAGATCTCTCGGAGTTCGGGACCCTTCCCGACCCGGCGACGGCCCACGCCATCCGCATGACCCGGAGCCCGGCGCGGCTCCTGGCCGGGCTGTCGGATCGCCTGTGGGCTCAGCTGCATGGGTCGTGCATCGGCGCAGGGATCGAGCTCCCCGCATTCGCCGCGCACATCACCGCCCGCCCCGGAGCCTGCTTCGAGCTCCCCGAGCTGACCCTGGGCCTCGTTCCGGGGGCCGGGGGGACGATCAGTCTCCCCCGGCGGATCGGACGACAGCGCACGGGATGGCTCGCCCTCTCCGGCACGAGCCTCGATGTCGAGCGAGCGCTCGCCTGGGGCCTGGTCGACGAGCTCGTCGCCGCCGATGCGCCGCTGCCTTCGGCTGACTGAGAGTCACCGGAGCTGCGGTCCCGTCCCGCTTGACAGCACCAGGGGCTCGAGACTAGAAGGGAATGCCCTCCCAGGCAGCCCGGGCGGCTCGCTCGGGTGGTCCGCAGAGGTGGGAGGAGCCTTCATGCGCCCCGTTTCACTCGGGCTCGCCGTGGTCGCCGCGGCCGTCCTGCTGTCCCTGCTGCCCGCTTGCCGCCCCAAGAACACCGGCCCGCCCTCGGTGACGATCGACTCCCCGGCCCACGGGGAGTTCGTGACGGGCTCGCAGGTCACCGTCACCGGAACGCTCAGCGGCTCCCTCGGCCAGATCGCCGAGCTGCGGATCAACGGGCTGCTGGTGATCACCTTCGGGCAGCCGAACTACTCCTTCCCCATCGGCATCGGGTCCAGCGAGATCTTCAAGCCCATCGTCGTCGAGCTCACCCGACTGGACGGCTCGGTGGTGCGCCGCCGGGTGACCGTCCTCCACGGAGACTCGGTGGCCGACGGCGGCTTCTCGCCGATGGGCGTGGCAATGCGCCTGAACGATTCGGGGCTCGATGACGTAGAGCCCCTGGTCGAAGGCCTGGTGGACTTCGACGTGGCCACCCTCCTCCCGGTGGGAACGCTTCTCATCCTGGACTACTGCGCCGTCCGGGATCCCCTCTTCGGCTTCTGCGTCGGCTGGGTCGATGTCTACGTGGCGAACCCCCCACCGGGCATCGGCGGCTTCGGCCTCGATGTGGACGCCATGGTGAACCAGGTAGCGGGCGACGTCTCGATCCAGGACTTGCGGGTGGACATGGACGTGATCGGCAGCGGGCTGGCGCCTTCCTGCGGTCTGCGGGTCACCGCCGCCACCACCACCATCCTGGGGGACTACGGGCTCCAGCCCGACGCCGTGGACCCGAGCCTCATCGACGTGAACCAGATCGGGGGCGTGAACGTCAGCTTCAGCCAGTTCCAGGACGAGTTCACCAGCGGCATCTGCGACTTTCCGCTCCTGGGCGATCTGGTGCAGCTCCTTCTCGGCGACATCGAGCCCACGGTGCGCCAGGGCCTGGAGGGCTTCCTCAACGACCCGGACGGATCGGGCCCCCAGGACGGGCCCATCGGCGACGCCATCGAGGTGGCGCTGGCGGGCATCGAGATCTCGGGCCCCATCGGCCAGGCCATCGGCGTCAACCTCGAGACGCCGCTGTTCGACGTGTTCGAGGACGCGGACGGCATCACCCTGGACTCGGACGCGCGCATCACCGCCTCCCAGCCCGCTGCCGGGGCCGTGGACCTGCTGGCGTCGTACCACATCGCCGAGCCGTTCCCGACCTTCGGCCCCAACACCCCCGGCGGCGGCCTGCCCTACGACCTGGGGCTCTGCATCTCCACCTCGGCCTTCAATCAGCTGCTGAAGGCGGAGGTCGAGAGCGGGCTGCTGCTCTCGTCGCTCACGGAGCTCGACGTCGGCTTCGGGCTCACGCCCATCACCGCCGGCTTCCTGGCCAGCTTCATCCCTGCGTTCGGCGGCCTCGACCCGGCCCTCCCCATGCGCATCGACCTCGCGCCGACCCTGGGCCCGGTGGTGACGGGGGCCGAGGGTCCCCAGGGCGAGCTGGCCGAGCTTCGCATCGGCCACCTGCTGATGAGCCTCGTAGTCGACAGCAGCGGCTTCCCACTGCTCGAGGTCGCCGTGGACGCCACGGTGGGGCTCGAGATCGCCTTCACGAACGGGGAGCTGAGTTTCACCCCAGGTCCGCTGTCCTCCAACGACGTCGGGGTCACGATCCTCACCAACCCTCTCGCCGCCAACGAGTCGCCGCTGCGGTCGCTGCTGCTCATCCTGATCCCCCAGCTCTTCCCGACCCTGGCGGACTCCCTCGGCAGCTTCCCGCTCCCCGACTTCCTGGGACTGCAGCTCGACGCGGTCGAGGTCGGTAAGAACGGCGAGTTCATGTCGCTCTTCGTCGATCTGAGTGCGGGACCCTGAACTCCCCGTCGCTCCCGCTGGTCCTGCTGGCGATCCTCCTGGTGGCCTGCGGAGGCGAACCGCCGGTCGCGCGCAACGTCATCCTGATCTCGGTGGACACCCTGCGCGCAGATCACCTGGGCTGCTACGGCTACGACCGCCCCACCTCGCCGTACATCGATGCCATGGCCCGGGAGGGCCTCCTCTTCGAGGATGCCTCCTCTACGTCACCCTGGACGCTGCCGGCCCATGCGTCACTCCTGGTGGGCCGCTATCCGGCTCATCACGGGGTGCGGGCCATCGGGAGGGTCCTGCCGCCGGATCTCCCGACTCTTGCCTCCCTGCTGAGGGTCCAGGGATTCACGACCGGAGCCGTCGTCAATCTCCTCGCTCTCCAGCAGACTCACCGGCTTCTCTCGGGCTTCGAGTCGACGGAACTCATCGGGTCGGACCAGTCGGCGGCGGGAGCTGCCGAGCGCGTGACACAGGCGGCCATGGACTGGCTCGAGGCCCATCGCGAGGGGCGTTCGTTCCTGTTCGTCCACTACTACGACGTGCACAGCGACTATCGCTCGCTCCCCGAGCACGAGCGCCTCTTCACCAGACGCACCAGCGACTTCCAGGGCTCCACGCGGCAGATCATCGCGATCACGGTCCAGGGCAAGGTCCCGGCCGATGCCGAGGACCTTCCGCTTCTCTACGACGCCGGCATCCGCCAGATCGACCGCGAGCTCGGCCGCCTCTTCGGCTGGCTCGAGGAGCGGGGATGGCTGGAGGACACGCTGGTCGTGTTCACCTCCGACCACGGCGAGGAATTCTTCGATCACGGTCCCGACCCGCGCGGAGAAACCTCCGGCGTCTCCCATGGACACTCCCTCTTCCAGGAGCTGGTTCGCGTCCCCCTGATCCTGCGGGGTCCGTCGATCCCCCGACAGGTGCGGGTGACCGAGCCGGTCTCCCTGGTGGACGTGGTGCCCACCGTGCTCGGCAGCCTGGGCCTGGCGGCCCCCAGCGAGCTGGACGGCGTGGACCTGCGACCTCTGTTCGAGAGCCGGCCGTTTGGCGGCGAGCGGTACCTCTACTTCGAGACCTCGCGCAGCCTGCGCACGCCGAACCTCGAGGGCGTCCGGCGCGGGCGCTACAAGCTCGTGACCGATCTGGCAGCGGGAGAGCACCGGCTCTACGACCTGAGCCGGGATCCGGGCGAGTCGGCCGATCTCTCCGACGAGCTTCCCGAGGTCGTTCGACAGCTCCTCGCGGACCTCGAGCACGCCCGAGCCGAGCGCCTTGAGGCCGAAGAACGCGAGCTGTCGGACCCGGAACGGGAGCGCCTGAAGGCCCTCGGCTATCTCTGATACGCCGACGGATGCAGGGCGGCAGCCTGCGGGTCGGCATCCTCCGCGCGAACATGCGTGCGGCGCCCACCAGCGAGCCCAGGAAACCAGCGCTACCAGGAAGAGGCTGCGGGCCAGCATCGAGGATACCATCGGCCTCCCCCACGCCGGAGCTTGAGGAGACCCATGCGAGTGCAGACCCCGATCCCCCTCGGCGACTGGCGCGCCGTGGCCGCGGCTGCCCGGGAAGCCGAAGCCCAGGGCTATGACGGGCTCATGTCCGCGGAGATCGCCCACGATCCCTTCGTGCCCCTGGCGTTCGCGGCGCTGGAGACTTCCCGCATCGAGCTGGGCACCGCCATCGCGGTGGCGTTTCCGCGCAGCCCCATGGTGGTGGCCAACACGGCCTGGGACCTGCAAGTGCATTCGAGGGGCCGCTTCGTGCTGGGACTCGGCAGCCAGGTGAAGGGCCACAACGTACGGCGCTTCAGCGTGCCCTGGAGCGCCCCGGCGCCGCGTCTGGGCGAGTACGTGGAGGCGCTGCGGGCGATCTGGCGCTGCTGGGAGAAGCGCGAACGCCTGGCCTTCGAGGGCCAGCACTACCGCTTCACGCTGATGACCCCCGAGTTCTCGCCGGTGCCGTCGGGACTCCCGCCCGTGCCCATCGAGATCGCCGCGGTGGGGCCCGCGATGCTGCGGCTGGCGGGGCGGCTGTGCGATGGGGTTCGCCTGCACGGCTTCTGCACGCGGCGCTACCTGGAGGAGGTGGCGCTCCCCGCCGTTCTGGGCGGCCTGGCGCGCTCCCGCCGGGACCGCCAACACTTCGAGATCTGGGGGGGCGGCTTCATCGCCACCGGCGCCACCGACGACGACGTGCGCCGAGCGATGGACCAGGTCCGCTACCGCATCGCGTTCTACGGCTCGACGCGGTCCTACCGACCGGTGCTCTCGATCCATGGCTGGGACGATCTCGGCGACAAGCTGCATCGCATGTCCGTGCGCGGCGAATGGCAGGACATGGCGGCGGAGGTGTCGGGCTTCAAGACCTCCTGGGACTGAGTCTGGCCAGCGCCGCGCAGGCCGCCAGCGCCAGAAGTCCAGCGAGGCCGGCAGACGGCTCGGGGAGTCGGGTCACGCGCACCTCGTCCACCTCGAGGAGGAAGGTGCGGTTGGCGGAGGGATCGGCGGTCGGAACGAGGCCGGCATCGTACGCTTCCGCGAAGCCCGCATGGGGCACCCAGATGTTCACCCGAACGTTCATGGGCTCGTCGGGCAGCCGCTCCAGGACCTCGCGTACCAGTACGCCGTCGACGAACCAGCGGATCCGATCCGGCCTCCACTCGACGCGGTAGAGGTGAAAGGCACCGAGGTCGAGGCCCGGGACGACCGCGAAGGCCTTGTTGCCCGGCTGGCTGAAGTCGTCGTCCGAGAAGACGTTGGTGAGCACCCGATTTCGTGCCGCGCGCAGCTCGTTGCTGAGCAGCTCGAAGTCGATCTCGTCCCGCACCATGCCGTCGGTGGTGAAGGAGAAGAACCCTCCGACGATGCCCGGCGGCACGGGCTCCCCGGCATCATCGACGAAGCGCAGACGCGCCTCGAAGGCGAGGCCCTCCTCCAGCGGGAAGTACTCCCGGGTGCGGATCTCCGAGCCGAGGAAGGAGTCGCCGGGGCGGAGCGCCGTGGGGTTGTGGGTATCCAGGCGGAGCAGGAGCCGTCCCCCCACCAGCGACGGGGGCGGCCAGGGCGCCCGGATCTGGGTGCGCCCGAAGAAGGTGCCCGGGCCCGCGGGTAGCAGCCACAGCCGGAGGTCGAGGACGAGTCCATCGAAGGTCTCCTCCAGCAGCTCGTGCTCGGCCCGCGCGGGGAGCGCGGCCAGCAGGAGGCCCAGCAGACAGCGGAACAACACCGGGGGGAGTACGCGCAAGGGGGGAGACCTCCGGATGGATCTCCCGAGGATGGCGCGCCTCCCGGCGATTGAAAGAGGCGAGCGATTCTCCCGGGGTTCTGGCGGATCAGGGCCGCGGGAAGGTCGGTTTCGCGGGCACGGGTGCCGGCTCGCGGGTCTCGATCTCGCGCCAGGTCTCCCCCAGCGGACGTACCCGGATGCCGCTGGCGCGGATCCGCTCCAGGGCGCGCACGAAGGTCTGGATGCCGTACTCGAGCTCCGACTCCGGCGTGGGCACCAGATGGTGGAACATGAGGATCAGCCACTCGCCGTGGGCGCGCGCCCGGCCCGCCGCAGCTCCGATGGCCTCCGGCGAGGTGCTGTCGAGCACGTTCAGCACCCGCAGCCGATGAGGATCCGCCGGAGGAATCGTCTCCGGACCCGCCGAGGCCAGACGCGCCGTTCGGAAGCGCCGACGCACCGCCGGCAGCACCGTCCCCGGATCCTGGCGCCCGAGGGGAAAGGCGAGGTGGTCGGCACCCTCGGCGAAGCCGTGGCGCCGCAGGAATCCCTGGACCCCGAGCAGGGTGGGCTCGAGTTCCTCCCGGCGGAGCTCGGTGAGTGGCAGATCGTAGTGGGCCGCCACCTCCCAGCCGTAGCGGTCCCGCAGCTCGTGCAGCTGGGCCAGGGTCATGAAGCCCGCCCTTCCGATCTGATCGGGCATTACGTAGGCCGTGCCCCGAAAGCCGAAGCGAGCCATCTCGCGGGCCGCCACCCGATGGTGCGCGGCGAGACCGTCGTCGAACGTGAGGGAGAGGCGGCCATCGGAAGCCTGGTCCTGCGCGGCCAGCTCCGACCAGGAGAGCTCGACCGGACCGGTCGCGGCGTCCCGGAAGAAGAAGCCGGCGGAATCGATGGCGGCCCGGTCGGGCGTTCCCACGACGCGTGCGCCGCCGAAGCTGAAGGTGAGAGGAATCCAGGTCCCCTCCTGGAGAAGGCCGAAGTGGGGATCCGCGAAGAGCGGCACCTCGAAGGCGAAGTAGCTGGTTGCGAAGTCATCGGAGGACAGGCGAAGCTCGAGACCAGCCAGCCGCGGGAGCTGTCGGGCCCTCACCCAGATCTTCACGAAGTCTCCCCGCAGATCGTGGGGGGTCGGGAAGCGTTCGGCCGCCACGAAGACGGGCTCCCCATGGCCCTCGGTGTTGCAGCGCACCCAGGAGAAGCTGCGGGTCGTCCGGGGTTCGCAGACGCCCGCCCCCCAACGCAGGCCCACGGCTCCCGGACGCTCGAAGGAGACCAGCAGTCGTTCGGCGGCGCCGATCGGCCCGGGCGCCCACGCGACGGCGGCCCCCAGCAGACAGACCGCGAACGCGCGAAGCCTCGCTCGCCTCGGAGCCGGGAGGGGATCGAGCATGGCGGGTCCTCCGCAGACCCCTGCCGACGCCGGGGCCCGGGCCCTCCTATCGGACCGACTCCAGCGGCGCCTGAACGCGCCCGAGGCACGCGCTAGAGATCCAGCCTCAGGCAGACCAGGGCCGCCCGTCGCGCAGGGTCGTAGGACTCCCACCTGTCGGCGGGCAGCTCCCCCGCATCCACCCGGCGAAATCCCTGCCGCTCGAAGAAGCCGGCAGCGCGGGCAGAAGTGGTGCAGGCGAACAGGGCCCCGAGACCGAGCTGGCGGCCTCGCTCCCGCGCGAAGCGGACCAGATGGGCGCCGACGCCCTCCCCCAGGAAGCGGGTGATGGCGTACAGGGAAACGATCTCTCCTGTGGGAGCTCCGGCGTGGAGCAGGAGCGCACCGATGCCCGCCAGGTAGCGGCCCTCCACGAAGACCCCGAAGCCACTCGCGAGCACACGGTCGACCACCGCGCTCTCACGGGGGAGCAGGAAGCCCTCCTCGACCCCCCGCGCAATCAGGTCCGCAGCCGCGTCGTAGTCGTCGACCCCGAGACGCCGCACCCGCACGTAGCGTTCGAGGGTGAAGAGGGTTCCAGAGCCCGAATAGGTGAAGAGCTCGTCGGAGAGGCCGGCGGGCGTGCAGACGTTCACGGCCGGTACCCCAGCGGCAAGCACCGTCTCCACTTCACGCAGCAGGGGCAGACGATCCTCCAGCTCCGGCGCTCCCGAGGCGAGCAGGCGCCGGAGCTCGGCCCGATCCACATAGGAGCTCCGGGCACGTGCCAGCGCGGGGAGCCCGCCGGCGCCGTCCAGCAGGACGACCTTGAAGACCCCCAGGCGCCCAGCAAGCGCCCCGGCTGCGGCCAGGAGGCGGCCGTCGGCGGCGAGTGCGATCCCCAGCCGGGGTCGCTCGCGCAACCTCCGCCACACCTCGGCCTCGAGGCCCTCGAGGTCGGCCTCCAGCCAGCGCCCCTCCACGACCTTGTGGATCGCATCGCGATCGGGCGCGCACACCACCACGCGACAGCCCCCTTCCGTCAGCTCGTCGACGACGGATCCGAGCCCGGGCGCCGCGTCGGGCTCGGGCACGGCGATGGCCATGGTGCGCCCGCGGAACTCCCGCAGGTAGAACTCCCGCTCGGAGAACGCGGACGCTGCGGTGGACTGCTCCCGGGTCACGCGCCGGAGTCTAGCTGGCGAATGCTACGGATTCGCTTGCGGGGTCGGCTGACCCGAGTCTCGGACGAGCCTCCTGGGAGAGGCCTGGGAATGCCGGAAGCAGGACCCGGCGGCGGACCCGCTAGACTGCGCCGCGATGGACTGGCAGGGCTGGTTCACGCTCGGCGTGCTCGGCGTGGTCATGGTCGGAATGGTGCGCGAGATCGCGGGCCCCGACCTCATCATGATGGCCGGGCTCTTCTCCCTGGCTGCCGTGGGGATCCTGACGCCGGGCGAGACCTTCTCGGGCTTCGCGAACCCGGCCATGGCCACCATCGGCGCGCTCTTCGTGGTCTCCGCGGGCCTGCGGGAGACCGGCGCCATCGAAGCCGTGGTACGCCGGGTCTTCGGAACGGCGCGCACCGAGCTGGTCGGCCTCGTGCGCATGTGCCCTCCCCTGGCTGCCATGTCGGCGTTCCTCAACAACGCCCCCATCGTCGCCATGATGACCCCGGTGGTGATCAGCTGGGCCCACCGGAACCGCTTGTCGCCGAGTCACTTCCTGATCCCGCTCTCCTACGCCACGATCCTGGGAAGCCTCACCACGCTGATCGGTACCAGCGTGAACCTCACCGTGGCCGGGCTCATGCTGGACGCAGAGATGCCTCCGATGGGCTTCTTCGAACTGCTCCCCGCGGGCCTCCCGGTCTGCGTCGCCGGTCTCGCGTTCCTGATCCTCGTGGCTCCGCGCTGGATTCCCGCGCGTCGTGACCCCGGGGAGGAGGTCGGCGAGCACCGGCGCGAGTACACGGCCACCATGCTCGTGGCCCCGGGCTGCCCGCACGCCCACAAGACCGTCCAGGACGCCGGGCTGCGCCAGCTACCCGGGCTCTTCCTCGTCGAGATCGAGCGCGCCGGCCACATGATCACGCCGGTCGGCCCGGATGAGACCATCGCCGTGGGCGACCGGCTCACCTTCGCCGGCGTGGTGGCGACCATCGTCGACCTCCAGCGCACCCCCGGGCTGGTGCCGGTGGTGGAGGCCGACGACCGCGTGGAGCCGAGACCCGACCACCCGCTGATGGAGGCGGTCATCTCGAGGTCCTCTCCGCTGGTGGGCCAGAGCATCCGGGACTCCAACTTCCGCACGGTCTACGACGCCGCCGTGATCGCCGTCCACAGAAACGGCGAGCGCGTGGGAGGCAAGATCGGTGAGATCGTGCTGCGCCCGGGTGACACTCTGCTGCTCCAGGCCGCCCAGGGCTTCCATCGAGCGCACCGCAACAGCCCGGACTTCTACCTGATCAGCGAGATCCCGGACACGGCCTCCGGGCGGCGGGATCGCGCCTGGGTCGCCCTGGCGATCCTGCTGGGGATGATCGGGGTCGTGCTGCTCGGCTGGCTCCCGATTTCCGTGGCATCGTTCGTGGCGGCCGGCTCGTTGGTGGCGACCCGTTGCATCAACGGGCCCACCGCCCGCCGGAGCGTGGACTTCTCGATCCTGGTCGTGATCGCGGCGGGACTCGGCATCGCTGTCGCCATGGAGAAGACGGGCGCCGCCCGGGCCGTGGCCAGCATCCTGGTGGGCACGGCCGGTGAGCTCGGGCCGATGGCCACCCTCGCGGTGGTCTACTTCGTCACCGTCGGCCTCGCCGAACTGCTCCACCACAATGCAGCCGCGGCCATCATGTTTCCGATCGGGGTGGCCGCTGCCGCGCAGGCCAATCTCGACCCCCGGGTCTTCGTGATGGCCATCGCGCTGGGAGCCAACTGCGCCTTCGCGTCTCCGGTCACCTACCAGACGCATCTCATCGTTTACGGCCCCGGGGGGTACCGGTTCACGGACTTCGTGCGGGTGGGCCTGCCCCTCGACATCGTTTGCGGGATCGTGGCTCTCGCCGTGCTGCCCCGGGCCTTCCCCTTCTGAACCGACCGGTGGCGATCCCCACGGGGAACGCCAGCCTGGGATCCCCCGAGGAAACATTGGGGCTCCAGCCCCCCGAGCAGCTTGGTGCTGTGGGACACCATCGCGCTTGCTCCTGTCTTCCGATGAAGAATCGTGGTGAATATCACCCGATGTAGGAGATCCCCCTGGGATCACAAGGTCGCAGGAATCCACTCCAAGGCTTGAGAAAAGGGTGGAAACTGGCGCCGAAAGAAGACAAGATAATGGGCCGTCCGGTGCATCCCCCGAAGAACCGCCGGCGGCTAGCCGAGACCCGAGGCGGCCCACCGAGCTCCACCGGCTGTGGGCACGCCGGCCGGATGGGATCCGGCCAGGTTCGGTGCGAACAGGTGTGCCAGAAGGCGCCCCCTGGTACGAAACCGGGACCCCCCGGGCGGTATCTACGTGCTGGGGCGTCTTGGTCCCGAGAGGATGGAATTGGTGAAGCTCGAGGAAAGATTTCAGGCCGCCACCAAACCGCATAGGACGCGGGTCGCCACCGGGGCGACACCCGTGGTTCCCGCGGAAGAGCTCGACCCCGGTCGTGAGAGACGTCCGCTGGAGTCCTACTTCCAGGAGATCGGCGGAACCCGCACCCTGCGGCGCGAGGAGGAGGTCGTCCTCGCCAAGGAGCTCGAGGCCGCCACGGCCCAGCTGCGGGCGTCCCTCTACGCGGTGCCGATCTCGGCTCGGCACGTTGTGGCGCGCTGGGACGGGCTGAGGGCTCTTTCCCACACGGGGGCGAAGCTCTCGGAGTCGATGGGAGATGAGGAGACCGGCGAGATCGCGGCACGCGTGGAACGGGCCGTGCAACGGCTGCGGCGGATGCTCTCCCAGCGGGATCGCGAGTGGGAGAAGGACGCCGATGACGCAGCGCTCGCGCGGGTCGACGCGCGCATCGGGCGCGAGCTCGAACGCGCCCAGCTCTCCCTCGCCCTGCTCGCCGAGCTGCGCCATCGGGTGCTTCGGCTGGCGGCGGAGATGCGGCGGTCCCGGCGGGGCACCCGCAAGCTCCGAGAGCTGGAGTCCGAGTCGGGTGTGTCGAAGGCCACCCTGGCCGAGCTGGTGGAGGCCGTCGCCGCCGCACAGGATCGGATGACCGCCGTCAAGAACCGCTTCATCGAGCACAACCTGAAGCTGGTGGTGGCCATCGCCAAGGATTACCGGAACCTCGGGCTCTCCTTCCCCGACCTGATCCAGGAGGGAAACCTGGGTCTGATCCGGGCGGTGGAGAAGTTCGACCACCGCCGCGGCTTCAAGTTCTCGACCTATGCGGTGTGGTGGATCCGCCAGGCCCTGGTGAGGGCGATCCAGAACCACTCGCGGACCATTCGGCTGCCCTCCCACGTCCACGATCGGCTGCAGCGGAGCCAACGCGTGCGTGCGGAGCTCACCGGCAAGCTGGGCCGCGACCCCACCGCCGCGGAGCTGGCCCCGGAGCTCGGCACCGACCTCGACGCGCTCGAATCGCTGGACCGACTCTCGCGGGAGGCCATCTCCCTCGAGTCCTCGGTGGCCGGCACCGAGAAGCGCCTGGAGGACTTCGTCTCCGACGCCGCCACCGAATCCCCCGACGGCGACCTCGACACCGATCGTCTGAGGACCGGCGTGGGAGCGCTGATCGGGAACCTCACGCCCCGGGAGCAGCTCATCCTCCGGCTCCGCTACGGCCTCGGCGCCGAGGAGGAGCACACCCTGGAGCAGATCGGGCAGTCCCTGGGGCTCTCACGAGAGCGGGTGCGTCAGCTCGAAGCCCGGGCACTGAAGAAGCTGCGCGAGCAGGCGCCGGCCCAGCGCCTCCACCCCATCCTGGAGCCCTGAAATTGTGGGTCCGGTTCCGGGCGTAGCCCGGAACCACCACAGGCTACGCTCGGCTGCGCCTCGCTGCGCGCGCCTATCGGCGCTTGCGGCCCAAGGTTCTAGCTCTGGTAGAGCTGCCAGACGATCACCGCTGCGCCCGTGGCCCAGACGTAGTAGGCGAAGCGGTGGAAGCTGCGTGCCTCGAGCAGCCGCACGAACAGCCAGAGGGACGCCAGGCCCGACACCAGGGCGGTGAACCCTCCCACCGAGAGGTCGAACCACGCCCCAGGGGAGACCGCCTGCAGGTCCGGCAGCTGCAGCACCAGCGCTCCCAGGATGGCGATCACCGACATCAGGAACGAGAACTCGGCGGCCGCTGCCGGGGCGACCCCGAGCGCCAGCGCCAGGCACACGGTGGCTCCGCTGCGCGAGATGCCCGGGACAATCGCGATCGCCTGAGCACATCCGATCAGGACCGCCGCCCCGTAGCCCGGAGCCGGATCGTGCGCTTCGGGGAGGGTGCGCCGGGTGGTGATCAACATCAGGCCCGTGGCCAGCAGCGCCATACCGACAGCCAGGGGCTGCTGGTACAGGGAAGTGAGGAAGTCACCGGCGCCGAGGACGAGGACCACGGCGGGAAGCGTGGCCAGCGCGAGCTTGGCGCCATAGACGAGGGCTTCCGGACGGCCGCGGAGCGCCCCGCCCACCAGAGCCCCGATGCGCCGGCGGTAGAAGATCACCACCGCCACCAGGGTGGCCACGTGGACCGCCACCTCGAAGAGGATGCCCTCCTCGCGCACGCCGAGGAGCTCCTCGGCCAGCACCAGGTGCCCGGAGCTCGAGACGGGTAGAAACTCGGTGACGCCCTGGACCAGCCCCAGGAAGGCCGCGACCAACCAATCCACCGCGAGCCATTAGCAGAGGCGGGAACTCGGGGCGACCCCAGCCCTAGCGCCCGCCTGCAGCCAGCGGCCGCTGCCCGGCCTCGGCCGACGGCAGGCGCCGCAGGGAGGTGGAGCGCAGTCGCGCCACGGCCACGTAGGTGGCGGGAACCACGAAGAAGGTGAGCAGGGTCGAGAAGAACATCCCGCCCACCACCGCCACGCCGAGCGGCGCCCGGGACTCGCCGCCCACGCCGAGGCCGAGGGCGATGGGGGAGATGCCCGCCATGGTGGCGAGGGCCGTCATCAGGATGGGCCGGAAGCGGGTGCGCGCGGCCTGGACCGTCGCCTCCACCAGCGAGAGTCCGCGCTCCCGGAGCTGGTTGGCGAACTCGACGATGAGGATCGAGTTCTTGGTCACCAGCCCCACCAGCATGACGAGGCCGATCTTGCTGAAGAGGTTGAGGGTGTCCCCGGCGACGATGAGTGCGACCAGGGCACCCGTGAAGGAGAGCGCCACCGCCACCAGGATCGTCAGGGGATCGACGAAGCTCTCGAACTGGGCGGCCAGCACCAGGTAGACCACCAGGACGGCCAACGCGTAGGCGAAGATCAGCGCGTCGCCGGCCTCGAAGAAGCGCTCGGAATCTCCCGAGAAGGTGAAGCGGTAGCCGCCGGCAGGGGAGATCTCTTCTTCGGCGATGGCACGCACCTGCTCGAGGGCCGCACCGGTGGCGAGATCTTCGAGGCGCGCGGAGACGGTGACCGAACGCAGCCGGTCGTAGTGCGGCAGTGCCCGGGGGGCGATGGTCTGACGCGCCTGCACGACCTGGGAGAGGGAGACCAAGCGACCGTCGCGCCCGTGCACGTAGAGATCCACCAGGTCCTGCGGGCTCGAACGGTCGAAGCGCGGCAGCTGGGCGATGACGTCGTAGGTCTCCCCGTCCAGCTTGAAGCTCGAGACGTCGAGCCCACCCAGCAGGATCTGCAGCGTCGAGGCGATGTCCCGGGCCGAGACCCCCAGGTCGCTGGCACGCTCCCGGTCGATCACCACCTCGAGCTGGGGCTTGTTGAGGTAGAGGTTGCTCTCGACGCTGGCGAAGCCCGGGGTCGCCTCGAGACGCTCCACCACGCCCTGGGCCAGCCGGTGGAGCTCGCCGAGGTCGGGCCCCTGGATCACCAGGGAGACCGGCTTGGAGAACCCGCGCAGCGGCGAAGGACTGAAGGGGAAGGCGCGCACACCGGGCACCTTCGAGAGCTTCGGCCGCAGCCCGTCGACCACCTCGCGTTGGTGGCGGTCGCGCTCGTCGCGGGGCACCAGGCTCACCCACAGGAAGCCTTCGTTCACCACCCCCGGGGTGCCGATGCCGAGCGCCACCACCGAGAACACCCGCGCCACGTCGGGATCCTGCAGCAGGATCTCCTCGGCCTGCTTCTGGTAGCGGTCCGTGTACTCGATGGTGGCCCCCTCGGGCGCCCGGGTGATGGCCAGCACCGTGCCGCGATCCGAGTTGGGAATGAGCTCCTCTTCGAGCGCTCCTCCCAGGTAGAGCCCGACCCCCAGCGTGACCCAGAGGGCCCCGAGCCCGACCACGGGAAGTGGGTGGTTCACCACCGGCGTGAGCCAGCGCCCGTAGCCCCGGGACAGCGCGTCGAAACTCCCCGCCAGCCGGGCCTTCACGCCCGACTCCTTGGGGCGGGCGCGCAGCACCCGGGCGCACAGCGCCGGCGAGAGCGTGAGGGCCACGAACCCCGAGATGAGCAGCGCCGCGCCCACGGTCACGGCAAACTCCCGGAACAGGCGCCCGGTGGTGTCCTGCAGGAAGGTGAGTGGCAGAAAGACGGCGACCGCAGCAACGGTGGAGGCCACGACTGCGAAGGAGATCTCCTTCATGCCCTGGCGCGCGGCCTCCATCGGTGGAGTTCCCTCCTCCACCCAGCGGGTGACGTTCTCGAGCACGACGATGGCGTCGTCCACCACGAGCCCGATGGCCAGCGTCATCCCCATCAGCGTCAGGGTGTTGATGGTGAAGCCCGTGACGTAGAGCAGCGTGAAGGACCCCACGATGGACACCGGGATGGCGATGGCCGGAATGATGGTGGCGCGGGCCGTGCGCAGGAAGATGTAGATCACCAGCACCACCAACACGACCGCCTCGAAGATCGTCTGGGTGACGTCCCGGATCGAGCGCTCGATGTAGCTCGAGGCGTCCCAGGCGATGTGGATGGAGACGCCAGGGGGGAGCTCGACGTTCAACCGATCGAGCTCGCGGCGCACACCGCCGGCCACGTCCAGGGTGTTGGACTTCGACTGCTTCACGACGCCAAGGCCGAGGGCCGTGACGCCGTTGAAGCGCACGAGCTTGCGCTCGTCCTCGGGGCCGACCTCCACCCGCGCCACATCCCGCAGGCGCACCGGGTCCCCGCTGACCGTCGCCACGATCAGATCTTCGTAGGCGGCCACCGTGCGGAGCTCCCCCAGGCTCCGCACCGTGAATTCGACGTCGGTGCTCTCGACCCGGCCCGAGGGGATGTCGACGTTCTCACGGTCGAGCGCCGAGACGACGTCGGCGATGGTGAGCCCACGCGCGGTGAGCTGCGCCTGATCGATCCAGAGGCGCATCGAGTAGCGGCGCTCGCCACCGACGAGCACGGTGGCGACCCCCCCGAGCTTGCCGAGGCGATCCTTCACGCGGGTGTCCGCGATCTTCGAGAGCTGGATCTGGGAATAGCCCTCCCCGGACATGGCCAGCCACATGATCGGGCGCGCGTCCGCGTCCTGTTTGGCGACCACGGGCTCTTCCACCTCTTCGGGCAGCGCCCGACGCGCCCGGGCTACGCGGTCGCGCACGTCGTTGGCCGCGGCCTCCACGTCGCGCGAGAGCTCGAACTCGATGCTGATCTGCGAGACCTGCTCGCGGCTGCTCGAGGTGACGTGGCGCACGCCCTCGATGCCGATGATCTGATCTTCGAGAGGCTGCGTCACCGAGGTCTCCACCACCTCGGGAGCCGCGCCGGGATAGATGGTGGTGACGGAGACGATGGGGGCATCGACATCCGGGAGCTCCCGGTTCGGCAGCCGCCCGAAGGAGATGATCCCGAACAGCAGAATCACCAGCGACATCACCGTGGCGAGCACGGGCCGCTCGATGCAGACCTCGGAGAGCCTCACGAGCCGGTCTCCGGCTCCCCTCCACCCATGGCGTGGGCCGGCGGCGGGGGAGTCGCGCGCTCAATGGCCGCCCCCTCCTGGAGCTTGTGGGTACCGGCCGTCACGATCTCGTCGCCCGCCTGCAGGCCTTCCCGCACCTCGACCCGTCCGTCCACGTGCAGCCCCACGACCACCGGGACCCGTTCAGCGGCATCGTCGTCTCCTACCCGCCAGACGTAGATCCCGTCCACGTCGTGGACCACCGCGGTCTCGGGCACGATCAGGGCGTCCTCGCGGCGCTCGATCTCGGCCTCGATGGTGGCGAAGAGCCCCGGGCGCAGGCGCCCATCGGGGTTGGGAATCCAGGCCTTGAGCACCATGCGACGGCCCAGGGGATCGAGGGTGGGCGAGACGAAGAAGACCTCCCCATCGAAGCGCTCCTCCGGGTAGGGGGCCACGCGAATGCGCACCGGCGCTCCAGGTTGCACGATCCCCACGGCGACCTCGGGCAGAGAGAAGACGAGCTGCAACCGATCCAGGGAGTCGAGCTGCACGAGCTGAGTTTCCTCACCGACCCGCTCGCCGATGGAGACCGCGCGGGCTCCGAGGACGCCGGTGAAGGGCGCCGGGATGCGGGTGCGCTCGAGCTGGACGCGGGCCAGCTCGACCCGTGCCCGGGCGATCCCTCGCTCGGCTCGGGCACGGTCCAGCTGGGCGGCCGAGGAAACGTTCTGGTTGGCGAGCTTCTGAGTGCGGCGGTGGACCTCCTCGGCGAGCGCCAGCTCCGCCTCAGCCTCTCGCAGGCGAGCGGTCTGCTCGTCGTCTCGCAGCCGGAAGAGGATCTGCTCGGCCTCGACCTCCTGACCCTCGTCGAACTCGATGCTGCCGATGATCCCCTCGATCTCCGAGCGGACCCAGACCGTGTGCTCGGACTCGAGCTGGCCGGGGATCTCCACCACGTTGCGCAGGGGCTCGGGCTGGAGCGTCGCGACCTCTACGGTGGCGACCGGCGAAAAGGGTGCGCCGTCCGTAGGCGCCTCGCTCCCGCAGGCCGCGAGCCCGAGCAGGAACCCGAGCGCCCAGGCGCGCGATCCGCCCCGTTCGCCGCCTTGCTCCAATCTCATTGTGGCGATGCTACCGCATTTGAGCATACGCCGAGCCGACACTACCCTCCCGCGCACGATGTACATGGCGTGTCTCGACCTCGAGGGGGTGCTCATTCCCGAAATCTGGATCGGCTTCGCCGAGCGGACCGGCATCGAGGAGCTGCGTCTGACCACCCGCGACGTTCCGGACTACGACGCCCTGATGAAGCGACGCCTCGGCATCCTGACGCAACACGGTCTGGGGCTCGTGGACATCCAGGAGGTGATCGGAGCCATGACTCCGCTGCCGGGCGCGGCGGGATTTCTAGGCTGGCTGCGCGAGCGCTTCCAGGTCGCGATCCTGTCGGACACGTTCTACGAGTTTGCTGCGCCTCTGATGCGCCAGCTCGGACATCCGCTTCTGCTCTGCAACCGCCTGGTGATCGACCAGGGGCGCATCGTCGACTACCGGATCCGGCAGGCGGATCCCAAGCGCTGCTCGGTGCGGGCGTTCCACGACCTCGCCTACCGGGTCATCGCCACCGGCGACTCCTACAACGACACCTCCATGCTCGGAGAGGCCGACGCCGGGATCCTGTTCCGGCCGCCGGACAACGTGGTGGCCGAGTTCCCTCAGTTCCCGGTCGCGCGGGACTACGAAGCCCTGCGCCGGGAGTTCGAAGCGGCGAGGAGGCATCTCGATGAGCAGCACTCCGACTCCTGACCCTCGCGGAGTCCGGTGGCCGGCCGGGGTCGCACTCGCAGCCTTGGCGCTCGGTTGCGGCGACGCCCCGCCCCCCGACCCGGCCCCGCCCGAGCCGGCGGTCCAAGCCCCCGCCAGGCCGGTGCCGCCTGCCGCCCCGACGGCGAGCGGCCCGGCCGATGTCCAGGCGGGCGCCGCCCTCTACGGCCAGTACTGCTCCAGCTGCCACGGGGCGCGGGGGGACGGGGACGGCCCGGTGGCCGCCGGCCTCGACCCCTCACCGGCCCGGCATAGCGACGGTGAGGTGATGAACGCCCTCTCGGACGACTACCTCTTCCGGGTGATCGAGGGTGGCGGCCCCGCCGTGGGCAAGTCTCCGCTGATGACTGCCTGGGGCGGAACCCTCCGCGACGGCGAGATCCGGGACGTCGTGGCCTTCATCCGCACCTTGGCCGATCCCCCGCCTCCCGGTTCTCCGGGATCTTGAACATGGGGTGCCCTGCCGGCTGATAGGTGAGCACCAGCGCCCGGCGCGGGAGGTCCGAGTGGTTGGGCTCCGAGCCATGGACCGTGTGGGGGCTGAAGAACAGCAGGCTGCCGGCCTCCATCTCTGCCGGAACCTGGGCGGAGAGGTCGAAGCTGTCCGGATCCGTGAAGAGCGGCCCCAGGGTGCCCTCTCCGTCCCGCCCGGGCAGCAGGCCCTGGCGGTGGCTACCCCGCACCACGCGCAGACAGCCATTGCTCGCACTGGCGTCGTCGAGGGCGAGCATCACGTTGGGAAGGCGATCCACGTGAGGGCTCTGGTGGATCCAGTAGGGGGAGTCCTGGTGCCAGCGGAAGCCCGAGCCCTCCTGGGGCCGCTTGAGGTTGAGCTTGTCGGTGAACAGCGACACGCGCCCCACCCCCACCAGATCCTTCATGGGCTCGACCAGGCGCGAATCGTCCACCAGGGCATCGAAGACCGGGTCCAGCCGGTGGAAGGGTTCGATGACCCGCAGCGTCCCGGTGCCCTGCCGGTGCTCGTACTGGACCGTGGCGCCAGCAGCCTCCGCGTACTCGTTCCCGTCCACGAAGTAGTGTTCGGAAGAGCTGTGGGCTGCCCGCGCGGCCCGCTCCGCCACCCGCTCCGCTGCCTCGCGAAGGGCTTTCATCTCGCCCACGCAGAAGGCACCCCGGCGCACGAAGAAGCCATCTTCCTCGTAGGCCCTGCGCTCCCCGGCCTCGAGACCTTTCCCGATCTGCGCCAAGACCCTCCCTCCGGCCCCCCCGCGAGGAGGCAGTGTCCGGATCCTGCCTGCTGTTGACAAGCCCCCGGGGCCCGGGCGGGTTTTACCGAAGTTTCACACGGCAGGCGGGGCTGTGCGTCGAAGCCCTTCCTATGCTTGCGCCCTCCGCACGATCCCAGAGGAGGGGGACCATGGCGAACTCGAAAGCGGTCGCAGGAACTCCGGCGGATCTCACCCTCTCGGCGGCGGACGGGTTCTGGAGCCGCCTCGACTTCCTCCCTCGCACCCTCTACTGGGGGATCCATGCGGCTTGCCTGCTGGCCCTGCTGACCGGGGTCAGCCGGGGCGACCTGATCCTGCTGGGTGCCACCCTCTTCGTGCGGATGTTCGCGATCACCGCTGGCTACCATCGCTACTTCGCTCACCGGACCTACCGCACCAGCCGGGCCTTCCAGTTCGTGCTGGCCTTCCTGGGCGCAAGCGCCACCCAGAAGGGCCCGCTGTGGTGGGCGGGCCATCACCGGATCCATCACGCCCATTCCGACCAGCCGGAAGACGTCCACTCTCCCCGCCGCAGCTGGTGGTACTCCCACCAGGACTGGATCTTCGATCCGGTCACCAACCCCACGCCGCTGGATCAGATCCGGGACTTTGCGCGCTACCCGGAGCTGGTCTGGCTCAACCGGTACCACTTCGTGGCGCCCCTCGCGCTCATCGCCCTCTGCGTCGCCATCGGTGGTGCCAGCGGCTTCGTGTGGGGGTTCGCAATCTCCACGACCCTGCTGTGGCACTTCACGTACGCCATCAACTCCCTCGCCCACCTGTGGGGCACCCGCCGCTACGAGACGCCCGACGACAGCCGCAACAACCCACTGCTGGCGCTCATCACCCTCGGTGAGGGGTGGCACAACAACCATCACCACTACCAGGCGAGCACCCGTCAGGGGTTCAGGTGGTGGGAGATCGACATCACCTACTACCTGCTCCGCGGGCTTCAGGCGGCGGGGGTGGTGTGGGAGATCCGCGAGCCTCCCGCCCAGGTGGTGGCCGGCGAGGTCAGGCGCGCCGCCTGATGGGCCTTCCCGCCGCCGCCCGGAGACGGACTTCGATGCGCGTGCCGACGCGTCGCCGGGCCAGCGCCACACGGGCGCCGTCCTCGGCCAGCAGCACGGCAGCGAGGCGCAGCAGCAGGCCCCGGCCTGACCGCGGCGTATCTTCGACCTCGTCGAGGTCCAGGGGCTTCCCGTCGTCCTCGATCACCAGGGCCACCGACCTCCCCTCTCTGCGCGCGAACAGGTGCACGGAGCCCCGGGGCCCCACCGCCTCCAAGGCCCCGTAGGCGATGGCCAGCAGCAGATGGTGGAGGAGCTCGGCATCCACCAGGACATCGGGCAGCCCTCGTGGCCGGCGGACCTTCAGCTCGATCCGGTCGCGGGGACGATCCGCCAGCACGCCGCCCAGGCCGTCGAGAAGCGTCGCGGGACTCACCCGCACCCGAGCGCGCTCCCTGCGACCGACCAGGGCGCGCAGGGCTGCCAGCAGGACGCCGCACTGGGCGGTGAGGCCCTCGACCTCGCGCAGCGAAGCACCGGCCGGCCCGGGTTGCTCTCGGCCCTCCACGTAGGCGGTGAGGCGCGCCACCGCGAGCCGGTTGGCGAGCTCGTGAAAGGCGTCCCGGGGCAGGGACGCGGGCTCGAGGAACCGCCGCGGCAGGAGCCTGGCGGAGCCGGCAGTGCGGCGGGCGCTCACCTCGGCATGGTAGCGGCCCGGGGGGCCACGGCCTGCGCGCGAACGAACTCCATGTCCACCACCTGCCCGCAGCGCCTTGCCTCCTCGGCGGCGAAGCCCATCAGGTGGCTCTCCAGGGACACGCGGCCGGAAGCCACGAGCTCGTCGCCGGTCCCGCGGGCGACCACGTCGGTGAAGTGGTCGAGGAGCGCCTCATCGCCCCCGTAGTGTCCGAGCGCGGAGGCCTCGAAGGCATGGCGATCGACCGTGAAGGCCCCGTGGTGGGCCACCTCGAGCACCCCGTCCTGCAGGACCCCCCGAAGCTCGGCGCGGCTCCCGGTGATGCGGACGGTCCGCGTCTCGCGGGTGGCGTGGCCGTGCACGGTCAGGCTGGCGCCGACGCCGCCCTCGAACTCGAGCAGCACGCTCTGATGATCCGGGACGTCGTTGTCGCAGCGGTACACGCAGCGGCCGTAGGGCCCCGCCGCCAGGGCGCGCTGACGCGCCTCGCGGGAGGGGTCGGCGGAGACGTCGCTCCAGGGCCACAGACGCGCCACCTTCTCGTCGGGTCCCGCGTAGAAGCGGACGGCATCGTGGGGGCAGCGCTCCTGCACGGGACAGCCGTCGCTGCAGCGCTCGGGAGCTCCCTCGGGCGCCTGCTCGGCGCGGAAGTGGCGCAGCGAGCCGAAGGAGGAAACCCGACGGGCGGGACGGTCCACGAACCACGCCAGCAGGTCGAGGTCGTGGCAGGTCTTGGCGAGCACGATGGGTGCCGCCAGCCGATGGTTGCGAAACTTCCCGCGCACGTAGGAGTGGGCCATGTGCCAGAAGGCCACGTTCTCCTTCAGCTCGAGGTGCACCAGCTGGCCGAGGGCTCCG
>JBDLIK010000003.1:0-24047 GCA_039714895.1 Myxococcota bacterium
AAGAAGAAGGGCTACGAGCTGATCCACTGCATGAGCTACGGGCCGAACGCGTTCTTCGTCGACGCGCGCTACTACGATCGCTTCGGAATCTCCGACAACTCTCCCGAGGCGATGTTCACGATGTGGAAGCTCTCCCCCGAGTCTCCGCCTGCCTTTCCCGATGAGAAGCAGGCGCTCCGGATCGACGCCTTCGAGATCGAGAAGAAGCTGCGGACGGATCGCTGAATCTATGCGCCCTCGGGTCGGCCCAATGCGCGAGCGGGTCTTCGGGATCGAGACCGAGTATGCCCTCATCTATCATCCGGCCCGGTCGGAGCTCGGCCGGCCGACCAATCTCCAGATCTATGCGCTCTTCGAGCGTGCTCTCGCCTCCCGGGTGGGAAGCCTCCCGCGAACGCTGTCGCTGCTTCGGGCCAAGACCGGCCGCTTCCTCGAGAACGGGATGTCCTTCCACTACGAGGCCACTCCCGAGGCCTACGAGCACGGCCTCCTCGAGGTGGCGAGCCCCGAGTGCCGAGACCCGCTCACCCTCCTGCACTACGAGCGCGCCAAGGACGACCTGGTGGAGGAGCTTGCCGAGGCTGTCTGCAGCGAGCTGCGGGGCGCTGGCTTCCGGGGCGAGGTCCGGGTGGGCAAGAACAACGTGGACGCCCGGGGTCATACGTTCGGCTCGCACGAGAACTACTGGGTGGAGGACCGGGTCCCACCGCTGCGCCGGTTGCTGCTCCTGCTGCTGTGGATCCCGCTCTGGCTGGTGACGCTTCCGGTGCTGGCCTGGATCGTGGCGATCACACCCGCGTTGCTCGTGCTCTCGGTGCTGGCGGTCCTGCTCTACGCGGGGGTCGCAGTGGCGGTCGCCCTGTCGAGGGCCGTCCTCGGTCTGCTGCGGCCGACCTGGGGCAGTCGTCTGGCGCGCGCCGCCGCCCAGGGGCACCGCACCGTCCTTGCGCGAGTGCGCGCCATCGCGGCGAGCCCGGGACGGCTGGTGCGGCGGCTGAACCTGCTGGTGCTGCCGCTGCTTCCCCTGCTCGAGCTCCACTCGCTCCTGCTGCGACGCTTCACCCTCACCCGCATCCAGCGGGAGTTCACCGCCTTCCTCGTCACACGGACGCTCTATACCGGTGCCGGCGCCGTGGTCTTCGACGGAGGGCCCCTGCTGCGCCTGGCCCAGCGGCCTCCCTTCCTGCGCTCGCTGGCGCGCATCTTCACCTCGGGCGACTGGCGTCCCATCTACGAGATCCGGGATTCGTTCTTCCGGCCCTGGGAGGTGCTCGGCAGCCGCCGACGGCTGCACCTGATGATCCCCGACGCCAACCTCTGCGAGTGGGCCCAGTGGCTGCGGGTGGGAGTCTCGGCGCTGGTGCTCGAGGCCATCGAGGCGGACGGCGAGCGCGCCTGGCCGCGCCTCGCCGAGCCCCTGGCGGCGCTGCAGGAGCTGAACGACGACGCCGAGCTCGGCGCACGCCTTCGACTCGAGGACGGAGGGACGGCTACGGCCCTGGAGATCCAGCAGCATTACCTCCGCGGCGTTCGCGAGGTGCTGTTCCGGGCGGGAACGCTCGGGGGCTGGAAGGGCCGGGTGCTCGAGGCCTGGCAGTCCACCCTCGCACTCCTCGCCGAGGATCCGGACGCGCTTGCGGACCGCGTCGACTGGATCGCCAAGCGGCGTCTGCTGCGTCGTGAGCTCAGCCGGGTGGAGGACCCGCAAGCCCTGCGCCGGCATGGGGCGACCCTGCTGGCCGGGACCCGTCCCGACGACGAGGAGGAGCGACGCCTGCGCGACCTCGCCTTCCGCCTCCGGCGTACGGACCTGCGCTACCACGAGCTCGGATCTCGCGGCGGCTATCGCCGGCTGCGGCAACGCGGAGAGGTGGTGCTTCTGGCGGATGACGACGAGGTGACCCGCGCCCGACGCCAGCCGCCCCGGGACACCCGGGCCTCCTCGCGCGGGCGGGCCATCGCCGACGCCTGCGCGCGGCGGCTGCCCGGCGCAGCCACCTGGCACCGCGTGCGGGTGGGTGCGTTCCGCTGGCGCTTCTTCCTGGATCCCCTGGACCCGGGCGCGGGTGGCTCCCCGGGCTAGAGTGGGTGCAGGAGGCTCCATGCTCGTCAAGCGCGCCCACCATGCCTCGCTCTCCGTCGCCGATCTGGAGCGTTCCCGAGGCTTCTACGAGGGCGTCCTGGGATTGGCCGCCATCCCGCGCCCCGACTTCGGCTTCCCCGGAGCCTGGTACCAGGCCGGTGACATCCAGCTCCACCTGATCCAGGTGCCCGAGGGGATCGACGTGGGCTCGCCTCCCCCCGGCACCAACCCGCTGGCCCACCACCTGGCCTTCGAGATCGACGACTACGAGGCGACGCGCGAGGCTCTCCACGCGAAGGGGATCGCGGCCGTGGAGACCGGGGCCGACGTGGGCCAGCTCTTCGTGAGCGACCCCGACGGCAACGTCATCGAGCTGATCCGCCCGGGAGGACGCCTGGGACGGCGCGGATCGAGCTGAACCCCCGAGCTCGAACGGCGGCTCGGGAGGCGCACGGCCTCGATCTCAATCGGAGTCGACGGCCGTCCCGCTTCCGAAGCGCTCCAGGAAGCGGTCCTCCGACTCGATGCTGCCGATCACCACGATGTCCGAATCGGCGGAGAGGATCTTCTCCGGGCTGGGGCCGACCTCCATGCCCTCTGCGGTGCTCATGGCCACGATGCTGCAGCCGGTGAGCTCGCGGATCGACGACTCGGCGATGCTCTTTCCCGCCAGCTCCCCGGGGACCCGGACCCGGAAGAGATCCAGCCCCTCGGCGACCATCAGGACCCGGCTGCGCTTGAGCCAGTTCAGGATGGCCGTCGCGCCCATGAACGCGTAGGACATCACGATGTCCGCCCCCGCGCGATGCAGGGTCGCCACGTTCCGCTCGAGGGTCGCGCGGCTGAGGATCAGGACGTCCGGGCGCAGCTTGCGGCAGTAGACGGTCAGATAGACGTTCAGGTCGTCGTCGTGGGGGGTGATGATCACCGTGGGAGCCTCGTCGATCCCGGCCGCCCGGAGCACTTCCAGCTCGGCTGCGTTGCCGACGACGACGACCTGCTCGGGGTCGCGGACGCGCCCGGGAACCAGCTCGACGATGCGGCTGTCCACCTCGCGCTCGCGGAGGGCCTGGGCGGTGGCCCGTCCGACGCGGCCGCCGCCCACGATGACGACGGGAGCGTTGGCGACGTTGTAGATGCAGAAGAGCTCGTCGTAGCGGTACAGGTGCTCGGCGGAGCCGGCGAGGACGAGGATGGTGTTCTCGTGGATCCTGGTCTCGGGCCGGGCCGGCTCGAAGCGGCCCCGCTCCCAGACACCCACCACGGTCACCCCCACCTTCTCGCGCAGGTTGCTCTCCCGCAGCGTGCGGCCCACCAGCGGCGTGCGGTGGGTGGAGGCCTCGGCGATGCGGATCTCGTCGAACTCTCCGATCACGTGGGCGAGCGCGTCCCCGCCCACCACCCGCCGGGCGAAGGAGCCGCCGATCATGTGTTCGAGCCGCAGCACGTGATTGCTGCCCGCGAGCTCCAGCACGTCCACGGAAGCCTGGTCGGTGGCGGTGCTGACGATGCGCACCTCCGGGGCGACCTCGCGGACGGTGAAGCTGACGTTGGTGTTGGTCACGTCGCTTCCGGTGGCGGCGACGATGGCCGCCTGTGCGACCCTGAGCTTTTGCCAGGCCTCCGGGTCGTCGAGCGCGCCCACGACGACCTCCAGGCCCTCGTCGTGCAGACGGAGCGCCTCCTCGACGTCGGGGACCACCAGCGCATACTGGTACTGGAACTGCCGGAGACGGCGGATGAGCGCCAGGGTCACGGCGTCGTAGTGGGTGAGCAGGATGTGACCCTGGATGTCCGCCGGGAGCTCCCGCGGGGCGCGCGCAGCCTCCTGGGACCTCATCCACGGTCCGTAGAAGAACTCGATGAAGGTGAAGGGCAACAGCACCAGCAGGAAGATCATCCCCGAGAGCAGCACCAGGATCGAGAAGGCGCGACCCGGGTCGCTGTGGAAGGTGATGTCCCCGAAGCCCAGCGTGGACATGACGGTGAGGGTCCAGTAGAAGCCGGTCACCCAGCTGTGTGTCTGGCCCTCGCGCAGCATGAGGAAGTGGAAGAGTGCCGTGTAGACGCCGATCAACCCGACCAGCACCATGAAGAATCGCGATAGGGATCGCAGGTTGCGCTGACCGCGCCGGCCGCCGACGATCGAGACGAGCTGGGCCGTTGCCGACTTGATCATGACTGCCGGGTGGAAAGCACGGGATCCCTCATCTCCACGAGGCTATCGACCCGCAGCGCAGGCGGCGACGAAGCCCCGAAACAGTCGCTCGCTGGCCTCGCCGGGCAGCTTCTCGGGATGCCACTGGACGCCCAGGCGAAACCCGCCCTCCGCCGCCTCGACCCCCTCCACGACGCCATCGCCCGCCCAGGCAACCGCTCGCAGGGAGGCGCCGGGCTCGGCCACGCCCTGGTGGTGGAGACTGTTGACCGGCCCGGGCTCCGGGCCCAGCAGGGCCGCCAGCCGGGATCCCGCCGCCACCCGCAGCGGGTGGCGTCCGTCCGCCTCCGGCAGCCGATGCTCGCCCGACCCGGGACGGTCGGTCGGCAGGTGGTAGAGGAGTTCTCCTCCACAGGCGAGCACCAGGAGCTGCATGCCGTAGCAGATGCCGAGCACCGGCAGACCGCGCTCGAGGGCGTCCGCCAGCAGCGCCCGATCGAAGGCCAGCTGCGCCTCGGGCACGAGGTCGAGCTCGACCTCGGGGCCCAGGGGATGCGGGGGCAGGAGGTCGTCCCCCCCCGGCAGCAGCAGGCCGTCCATCCCGTCGAGGAGCGCCGAGGGCTCGCCACCCGTGGGCAGGTAGAGCGCGAGCGCACCCGCGCGGGACAGCGCGTCGGAATAGGCGGCATCCAGGTAGTGGTAGCGGCGGCCCGACCGCCAGCGGCCGCGGTCGTCGAGGCAGAGCGGGATGCCTACGCGCGGCAGCATCGGCGGGGCGGCCTGGGGCGCGTCTTCGGGCTCACCCGAAGGCCGCCTCGAGCCGCTCCAGGATCTCCTGCTCCCGGCCAGAGACCTTCGAGCCCAGGCCCAGGAAGCCCCCGGCGGCTTCCGCGACCGCCCGCGCCCGACCGACCACCTCGTCCCGAAGCGAGGCACGCTGCTCGGGCTCGAGGCTGGCCGAGAGCGCCCCGACGTAGTCGGTCCAGGCCTCCCGAAGCCGCGGCGGAGGGGGGGTCGAGAGCCAGCTCTCGAGCAGCAGTCCCGCTGGGCTGGCGTCATCGACGCCCTGGGCACGCGCCGCGCTCAACACGGCAGTCCTCTCCGCATCCTCCATGCGGCCGTCTGCCCAGGCCACGTCGATCAGGGGGACGAGGGAGAGCGCCGTCACCGTCTCGCCGTCGAGGCCGAGGGCCACGAGCCGGTCGAGCACCGCCGGATCCGAGATTCCCGAAGCACGGGAGATGGCCGCACGATGCTCTTCGGTCTCCATCTGCTCGTGGAGGCGCTGGCGAAGACGTTCGTTCTCCTTGCGGAAGAACTCCTCCTCCAGGGCCTTGCGACGATCCCCCAGGAACTCGTCACCCTTTTTTGCCATCCTGCCCCTCCTCGGCGCGCTCCCAACCTACCGCGTCAGGGGGGCGATGGCGACGCCGGCTGAACGCCGATCCCTCGACGGGTAGAACAGGCAGTCCAGCTCCGCGATGCGCGCCTCGATCGTCACCATCACCGGAACCACGGGTCGCAGCGTGCGGAGCCGGCCGTCGTCGGAGCCGAAGAACTCGCGCGAGCGGTCGCGGCCCTCGGCGTCGTGCGCTTCCAGGGGCCAAGAGCTCCCACGCGGGAGCCAGCCGAGCGCGGCGCCCGCTTCGAGACGCTCGAAGTTGTGGCGGTCCACGTCGAGGTCGAGGGTGAGATCGAAGCCAGGGACGGGGGCGGCGCCGTAGGCCACCCGCGCGCCTCCCCGGAGGCTCACGCGGAGCGGATGCTGGAGGAGCGCCACCGGACCGTCTCCTCGGGCGAGTGGCTCGAGATCCGCCGCGGCCAGCAGCCGCTCCAGGCCGCGACGGGCCACGGCATCGGCCGCCGGGTCGCCCGCGCGCCCGCACTCGATGGTCACCGCGGTCGTGATCTCGGACGCTACCTCGGCGAAGGCGCCGAGGCGCAGATCGGTGTTCACGTACCGGGTCGCGAACAGCGAGGCGAGGCCGAGCTGGAGCGCCGAGACCCCGGTGCCGACGCCGTAGGGCGGGCTGTGCCCCGTGTTGTTGTGGAGGTCCACGAGCGCCTCGGGTGGCTCCGCTCGCAGCTGTTCCAGGACCTCGGCCGCGATCTCGCCTTCGGGACCCTCGAAGGGCCCGGCGAAGCAGCGGTTCAGATCCCGCGCGCCCGGGAGCATGCGGTGGAAGAAGCCGGGCGGGTGCAGGGCGGCGTGCACGGCGCCGAGGAAGAAGACGACGTTCGTCGGCGGGACGGTGCCACCTCGCAGCCACGCGAGCACGGCGCGCACGCCCGAGGGCTCGTTGCCGTGGACCAGCGTGGCGACGACACGGGTTCGCGCGGGATCCCGACCCGCGACGCGGATCCACACGGGGCCCCCGAGGAGTCCGAGGAACTCCTCGACGCAGTCCGGGAGGGTGCCACGGTCGAGCCCTTCGACCCGGCGTACGCGCCGGGTCACGCGTGGGCCTTCCCGCGGCGCAGGGGCTCGCCGGAGGCCGAGAGCTCGAGGTTCTGCAAGGGTCGACCTGTGGGGTGGGGCAGGCTCGTGGGCTGGGGCATGCCGTCGATCGGAAGGATCACCCCTTTGCGAGGCGTTTCGCCACGCGGGCCAGGGAATCCGGATTGAGCGACATGGAGTCGATCCCGATCGAGGCCAGGTACTCCGCGAAGTCCGGGTAGTCGCTGGGCGCCTGGCCGCAGATCCCGACCTTGCGCCCCTTGCGATGGGCCGCCTCCACGACCATCGCGATCAGCCGCTTGACCCCGGGATCCCGCTCGTCGAAGAGCGGTGCCAGGATCTCCGAGTCCCGGTCGATGCCGAGGGTCAGCTGCGTCAGATCGTTCGAGCCGATCGAGAAGCCGTCGAAGAGGTCCGCGAACTGCTCGGCGAGGATCACGTTGTTGGGGATCTCGCACATGACATGGACCTCGAGGTCCTTCTCGCCGCGCCGCAGGCCGTTCTTCTCCATCTCGAGCAACACACGGCGCCCTTCCTCCAGCGTGCGGCAGAAGGGTACCATCACCTTGAGGTTCGTGAGACCCATCGTTTCGCGTACACGCCGGATCGCCTCACACTCGAGGGCGAAGCCCTCCTGGTAGCGCTCGTGGTAGTAACGCGACGCGCCTCGGAAGCCGATCATCGGGTTCGACTCGTGCGGCTCGAAGGGCGCTCCTCCGATGAGCCCGGCGTACTCGTTGGTCTTGAAGTCGGAGAGCCTCACGATCACCGGTCGCGGGTGGAAGGACCCGGCGATCAGGCCGATCCCGCTGGCGAGCCGCTCCACGAAGAACTCGCTGGGAGAGGAAAAGCCCTGGGTGCGGCGCCGGATCTGGGCGCGGTCGGCCCTGTCTTCCACCTGCTCCGGGTGGAGCAGGGCGAGGGGATGGATTCCGATCCAGCTCGAGATCACGAACTCGATGCGCGCGAGACCCACGCCAGCGCTCGGAAGCTGTGCCACCAGAAAGGCGTTCTCCGGGTCGCCGATGTTCAGCATCAGGGGCACGCGGGGCTCCGGAAGCTCCGCCGGGTCGATCTTCTCGCAGTCGAAGTCGACGCGTCCCGCGTAGACCCGGCCCTCGTCCCCCTCGGCGCAGGAGACGGTCACCTCCTGGCCGGTCTCGAGCACCCCGGTGGCGTTCCCGGCGCCCACCACGCAGGGGATGCCCAGCTCCCGCGAGACGATGGCTGCGTGGCAGGTGCGCCCCCCGTGGTCGGTCACCACCGCGGCGGCCTGCCGGAGCACGGGCTCCCAGTCGGGATCGGTCATGGCGGCGACGAGCACCTCGCCGGGCTGGAAGGCCGGAAGCTCGGCGGGCGAGTGGATCACGCGCACGGCCCCGGCGCCCACCTTGTTGCCCACGTTCTTGCCGCGCACGAGCACGGATCCCTTCCCGCGCACCCGGTAGATCTCGATCCTGGGCGGCCCCGACTGGGAGTGGACCGTCTCGGGCCGCGCCTGCACGATGAAGAGATCGCCGCTCTTTCCGTCCTTGGCCCACTCGATGTCCATGGGCGTGGGATGACCGCTGCGCTCCGAGTAGTGGTCCTCGATCTCCATCGCCCAACGCGCGAGGGAGAGCACCTCGTCGTCGCTGAGAATCAGCCGCTCGCGGTCGTGGCGGGGGACCCGCACTTCCCTCACCGCCGACGTGCCGCCGCTCGAGTAGACGAGCTTGAGCTCCTTGCCGCCGCACTCGCGTCGCAGGATCGGCCGATGGCCCTGGCGCGTGGTGGATTTGTGCACCCAGAACTCGTCCGGATCCACTCGCCCCTGCACGACCGTCTCGCCGAGCCCCCAGGCGCCGGTGAGATAGACGACGTCCCGGAAGCCGGTCTCCGTGTCCAGGGTGAAGATCACGCCCGCGCAGCCCGTGTCGCTGCGCACCATCTTCTGGACGCCGACGGAGAGCGCGACATCGCGGTGGCGGAAGCCGCGCTCCGAGCGGTAGACGATGGCGCGGTCCGTGAACAGAGACGCCATGCAGTCGCGCACCGAATCGAGGAGGCGCGCGAGACCGCGAACGTTCAGGTAGGTTTCCTGCTGGCCCGCGAAGGAGGCGGTGGGGAGATCCTCGGCGGTGGCGCTCGATCGCACGGCCACGTCGGTGGCCTCCTCGCCGTACTCCTGAGAGAGCCGGGCGTAGCTGGCAGCGATGTCCTCGGCGACCGATGCCGGGAGCGCCACCGAGCGCACCCGCTCGCGGATCCGGTGGCCAGCGACCTCCAGGGCGGCGACATCACGAACCTCGAGCCGGTCGAGCATCGAATGGATCTCGTTGGAGAACCCCGACTGGTCGAGGTGGAGGCGATAGGCATCGGCGGTGACGGCGAAGCCATCGGGCACGCGAACCCCGTGGCTGGTGAGAGCCGCGATCATCTCCCCCAGCGAGGCGTTCTTGCCACCGACCTGGGGGAGTGACTCGAGAGAGAGATCCTGGTAGCGGAGCGTGAAGAGCCCGCGGCTGCTCGACATGGTGCCTCCGAGGTGCAAGCCGCGTTCCCGTCATGGAGCCGAGCAGCGGCCCGCGTGAGCGCTCCCTGGGGCTGGGCGCCCCGTTCTCGGGCACCGATTGGGGCGAAACTACGCAGGTGGGGCCACCCGCGTCAGTGCCTCGCCTCGAGGGAGTTCGAGGGCGCTGGCACGGCGCGTGCTTCCCCCGGAGAAGATGGGGGCGAGCGGGGGCCGGTTGGTGAGCGGCTGGGCCTGTGTGGACGGCAACGAGGCGGCAGCGCGCGTTGCCCATCGGCTCTCCGAGGTCATCGCGATCTACCCGATCACGCCGGCCTCTCCCATGGGTGAGCTGGCAGACGGCTGGAGCGCCCAGGGCCGCACGAACCTCTGGGGCGGCGTCCCCGAGGTGATCGAGATGCAGAGCGAGGGAGGCGCGGCGGGGTGCCTCCACGGTGCGCTCCAGAAGGGAGCGCTGGCGACGACGTTCACCGCCTCGCAGGGTCTCCTGCTCATGCTCCCCAATCTCTACAAGATGGCCGGGGAGCTGCTGCCCGGCGTGCTGCACGTGGCGGCGCGTGCGATCGCGACGCACGCACTCTCCATTTTTGGGGATCACGGCGACGTGATGGCGGCGCGCGGGACGGGCCTGGCGCTCCTCGCGAGCAGCTCGGTGCAGGAGGCCCAGGACCTCGCTCTGGTTTCCCACGCCGCGGCGCTGCGCTCACGCATTCCCTTTCTTCACTTCTTCGACGGCTTCCGCACCTCTCACGAGATCAACAAGATCGCGTTGCTCGACGACGGCGACCTCCAGGCACTCGTGGACGAGGCGGCGATCCTTGCCCACCGCGAGAGACGGCTCACGCCGGACAGACCCGTGCTGCGCGGTTCGGCCCAGAATCCCGACGTCTTCTTCCAGGCCCGCGAGTCGGCGAACCCCTACTACGCGGCCCTGCCCGAGATCGTCCAGGAAAGCATGAACGTTCTCGCCGCGCGCACCGGCCGGGTGTATCACCTGGTGGACTACCACGGCTCCCCGGAGGCGGAGCGCGTGGTCGTGCTGATGGGATCCGGCGTGGGGGCAGCGCGGGAGTGCGTGGATGCGCTGATCGCCCGGGGCGAGCGCGTCGGGCTCGTGGCGCTCCGGCTCTTCCGTCCCTTCCCCGGCGAGGCGCTGCTGGCGGTGCTGCCTGCGCGCGTCGGCGCGGTGGCGGTGCTGGACCGCACGAAGGAGCCCGGTGCCGCGGGCGAGCCGCTCTACCAGGACGTCGTCACCGCCCTCGCCGAAGGGCTTGCCGCGGGCCGGCGCGAGCGCCTCCCCCGGGTGGTGGGCGGGCGCTACGGACTCGGCTCCAAGGAGTTCACGCCGGCCATGGTGAAGGCGGTCTTCGACGAGCTTTCCGCCGGGGCGCCCCGCAACCACTTCACGCTGGGGATCGTGGACGATGTCTCCGGCGCGAGCCTGGCCCACGATCCCGGCTTCTCCACCGAGCCGGAGGGCGTGCGCGCGATCTTCTACGGGCTGGGAAGCGACGGCACCGTCGGCGCCGCCAAGAGCTCCATCAAGATCATTGGAGAGCACACCGACCTCCACGCCCAGGCCTACTTCGTCTACGACTCCAAGAAGGCCGGCTCGACCACAGTCTCGCATCTGCGTTTCGGCCCGCAGCCGATTCGTTCGACCTACAAGATCGAGCGCGCCGGATTCGTCGCCTGCCAGAGCTTCGCCCTTCTGGAACGCACGGACGTGCTCGCGTGCGCCGAGGAGGGAGCCACCTTCCTGCTCAACAGCCCCTACGGACCCGACGAAGTCTGGGACCAGCTGCCGCGCGAAATCCAGGCGCGCCTCCTCGAGCGCCAGATCGGCTTCTGGGTGGTCGACGCCAACCGCGTGGCTCGGGAGGTTGGCATGGGGAACCGCATCAACACCGTGATGCAACCCTGCTTCTTCGCCCTCGCCGGGGTGTTGCCGCGGGAGCAGGCCATCGAGGCCATCAAGGATTCGATCGAGCGGAACTACGGCAAGCGCGGCCCCGCGGTGGTCCGCCGGAACCTCGAAGCCGTGGACCGTTCGCTTGGGGAGCTCCGCCGGGTAGAGGTCCCGGGCGCCGTGACCTCGACGCTCGAGTTCCCGCCGATCGTTCCGCCGGGCGTTCCGGCCTTCGTCGAGCGCGTGACCGCGCGGCTCCTGGCGGGCGAGGGCGATCTGCTTCCGGTGAGCGCGTTTCCGCCGGACGGCACCTTTCCGACCGGCACTGCGCGCTACGAGAAACGGGGAATCGCGCAGGAGATCCCGATCTGGGACCCCGCGATCTGCATCGATTGCGGGAAGTGCGCGATGGTCTGCCCTCACGCCGCCATCCGCCTGAAGGTCTACCCGGAGGGAGCGCCGGGGGCAGCGGAGGAGACCCTTCCGCACAAGCCGTTCCGTTCCCGCGAGCTGCCCGGGATGCGGCTCACGGTTCAGGTCGCGCCGGACGACTGCACCGGCTGCGGCATCTGCGTCGACGTCTGTCCCGCGCGAAGCAAGGAGGAGGTCAAGCACAAGTCGATCAACATGGAGCCGCTGCGGGAACACCGTGATCGCGAGCGGCGCAACTTCGAGATCTTCCTCGAGATCGAGGAGCTGGACCGGACCCGGATCGCTCCCGGTACGGTGAAGGGCGCGCAGCTCCGGGAGCCGCTCTTCGAGTTCTCGGGAGCCTGCGCGGGCTGCGGCGAGACGCCGTATCTGAAGCTTCTGACCCAGCTCTTCGGCGATCGCATCGTGGTGGCCAACGCGACCGGCTGCTCGTCCATCTTCGGGGGCAACCTCCCGACCACACCCTGGTCGATGGATGCGAGTGGACGGGGTCCCGCCTGGGCGAACTCGCTCTTCGAGGACAACGCGGAGTTCGGCTACGGGATGCTGCTCGCCCTCGAGCGCCACGTGGACGAAGCGCGGCGTCTGCTCCAGAAGCTCGCGCCTCGGGTGGGCGAGGAGGGCGCCCGCGCGATTCTCGAGTCGCTCCAGGGGGACGAGATGGAGATTCGGGCGCAGCGAGGTCGCGTGGCGGAACTCAAGGAGCAGCTCGCGACCGTGGGCGACGGCGGGGACGCCGGCGCGGTTCGCCGGCTGCTGGGCCTCGCAGACGACCTGGTTCGCAAGAGCATCTGGATCGTCGGCGGCGACGGCTGGGCCTACGACATCGGCTCGGCGGGTCTCGATCACGTGCTCGCCTCGGGGCGCAATGTGAACATCCTGGTCCTCGACACCCAGGTCTACTCGAATACCGGGGGACAGGCGTCCAAGGCAACCCCGCGGGCCGCGGTGGCGAAGTTCGCCTCAGCGGGGAAGTCCGTGCCGCGCAAGGACCTCGGCATGATCGCCAGCGCCTACGGCAACGTGTACGTGGCCCAGATCGCCCTCGGCGGCGACGACAGCCAGACGGTGAAGGCGTTCCTCGAGGCGGATGCCTGGGAGGGACCCTCGCTCCTCGTCGCCTACAGCACCTGCATCGCCCACGGCCTCGACATGGCGCGCTCCATGAGCCACCAGCGCGACGCGGTGCGGAGCGGCTTCTGGCCCCTCTATCGCTTCCACCCGGGTCTCGATCCGCACCAGCATCCCTTCCATCTCGACTCCCGGCGCCCTTCGATGCCGCTGCGGGAGTTCACCCAGGCGGAGGCGCGCTTCGCGATGCTCGAGCGCAGCGACCCACAGCGCGCCGAACACCTGCTGCGCCTGGCCCAGGCGGACGCGGACGAACGCTGGCGCTTCTACGAGCAGCTCGCCAAGGTCGAGCGTACGATCGCCCACGAGGAGGATGAGAGATGACGGACGCGGTGCATCTCGGCACGCGCTACCTGGGTCTCGAGCTTCGCTCGCCACTGGTTGCGTCGTCCTGTCCGCTCACCGGCGACCTGCGGAGTCTGAAGGAGCTGGAGGACGCGGGGGTGGGAGCCGTCGTGCTGCCCTCGCTCTTCGAAGAGCAGCTCACCTACGAGTCGATGGAGCTCGACCGTCTGCTGGAGACGGGGGCGGATGCCTTCGGAGAAGCCCTCAGCTACTTCCCGGAGATGGACGACTACAACACGGGCCCGGATCACTATCTGGAGCTCATCAGCCGGGCCAAGCAAGCGCTGGACGTGCCGGTAATCGGGAGCTTGAACGGGATTCTGCCCGGCGCCTGGGTCGAGTACGCGAAACTCATCGAGGAGGCGGGGGCGGACGCCCTCGAGCTCAACCTGTACGTGATTCCCGCGGACCCCGAGCGCACCTCCCTCACCATGGAGCAGCGCTATCGGGAGGTGGTGGCGTCGGTGCGACGGGTGCTGACGATCCCGCTGGCCGTCAAGATCGGCCCTTTCTTCACGGCCCTCGCCCACACCGCCGGACAGCTCGTCGAGGCGGGCGCGGACGGGCTCGTGCTCTTCAATCGCTTCTACCAGCCCGACGTCGATCTCGAGACCCTCGATGTGCTGCCACGGCTCGCGCTCAGCACGTCCGAAGAGCTGCGACTTCCGCTGCGCTGGATCGCGATCCTGCACGGCCAGCTAGAGGCCTGCCTCGCCGCGACCACGGGCATCCACACCGCCAGTGACGCGCTCAAGGTGCTGCTGGTGGGCGCGGATGTTGCCATGATGGCATCGGCGTTGCTCCAGTACGGGCCAAAGCACGTGGCGCGCGTCGAGAAGGGGATTCGGGACTGGATGGTCGAGCGAGAGTACGAATCCGTGGAGCAGCTGAAGGGGAGCGTGAGCAGGAGCAGAGTGGCGGATCCGTCGGCCTACGAGCGTGCCAACTACATGCGCACGCTCCGGTCCTACTCGAGCCGCTAGTCCGATCCGGGCTCGGTCTCGAGCGTGCGGTTGTGACCGGCTCCGTCATGCCAGCGCGGTATCATCTCTTCGGTGAGGGGGGACTCCAGCTCAGGGCCTCGTGTCTTCGTCGGTCGCGGTGCACGCGCGACCGAAGGGGCGCTCCTCGCGGAGATCCTGCAGCTCGCCGACCAGGTCGAGGACGACCCGTCGCGGCTCGCAGAGCCCGTCTTCGTGGTGGTGCCGTCGCGCAGCCTGCGCGATCACGTCGCCGAGCGGATCGTCGCGCGGCGGGGACGCGCCGTGGCGGGGATCTCGGTGCTCTCCCTGGCCTCCCTCGCCTTCGAGATCCTGCGCCGTGCTGGCGAGCCGACCCCCGGCGGGCGCTTCGGCTTCGCGGTCCTGGTGCGCCGCCACGCGGCCGAAGAGCCGGCGCTGCGGGGGGCCCTCGGCGGGCTTCGCGATGGGTACGAGTCGGTGGTGGCCTCCGTCGAGGACCTGCTCGATGCCGGATTCGAGCCGGCGCACGCTTCGGCAGCCGACGAGTGTCTCGCAGCGGTGGGCGCCGGAGAGTCGGTCGGGCGCGCACGAGCCCTGGTGAGGGTGGCGCGGGCCGCCTGCGAGGCGCTTGCCGAGGCCGGTCTCGAACACCGTTCGGCACTGCTGCGTCGTGCCGAAGAGGCCCTGACTCGTGCCCCGGGGTTTCTCGCCGCGCGCCGCGTGCTGGTCCACGGCTACGCCGATGCCACGGGGGTTCAGCTCGAGCTCCTCGCGACGCTGGTGCGCAGCGCGGGGGCGCGGGTCTTTCTCGACCATCCCGGCCGGCCCGCTGCCGACCCGGTCGCTGCCGAGGCCGAGGCGGCCTTCACCGATCGGTTGCGCGAACGGCTCGAAGGGCTCGCGCCCCTCGAGCGGCTGGATGCTGCGCACGAGCCAGCGCTGCCGCAGCTGCTGCGGGCCCCAGGCGCCCAGGCAGAGGTGCGCGCGGCGGCGGAGCGCATCCAGCGGCTTCTCGCCGAGGGTGAGGTCGCCGAGCGCATCGGAGTGGTGGTGCGTGAGCTCGGGGCCTACGCGCTGCCCCTGCGCACCCAGCTCCGTCGGCTCGGCATCCCGTTCTCGGGCGCGCGCGGTCGACTCGGGCCCCTCACGCCGCAGGGCAGGAGGCTCCGCGCTCTGGTGGGCCTCATCGGAGCGGGGCCGGATGCACCGACGGACCTCTGGCTGGAGGCGCTCGGAGCGCTGCTTTCCCAGCGGGCCGACGCGACCCCCGGGCGTGCCCGGCTCGCCGATCTCCGAGTCGGTCTACACGTCCTCGGCGCGGGCCGCCTGCGCGATGTCGCCGCCATCGATCCGAAGAGCATCCTGGGGGAGGAGGACTCGCTCCGCCTCCCGGTGCGACGGGGCCTCGAAGCCCGGGACGAGCGTGCCGAGGGCAGGGCGCCGAGCTTCGCGCCTCGGCGCCGGCTCCGCCATGAGCTGCTGGGCGAAGCGGTGGAGCGCGCGAGATCGCTGGTGGAGCGCCTCGAGGCCTGGGGCGGCGCTCTGGACGTCGTCGTCCACGCAGGCCACCTGCGCGGGCTGGTCGAAACGGATCTCGGCTGGGACCGGCGGGCGTCACTCACCGGGTCGTTCCACGATCGGGTGGAAGCCATCTTCGGCGAGATCCCGGACTCCCTCCGCTTCGGGCGCGAAGAGCTCTCGCGGCTGCTCGCACGCGCCTTCGAAGACCTGGGCCGCGCCCCCCTCGGCGGGGAGGGGGGTGGCGTCCAGGTCCTCGACGCCATGGAGGCCCGGGCGCGCACCTTCGATCATCTCTTCGTGCTCGGGCTCGATCGCGGCGTGTTTCCCCGGCGCGTTCGGGAGGATCCCCTGCTTCCGGACGGCCTGCGCCGACGTCTGCTCGAGGTTCTTCCCGATGTGCCCATCAAGGCGCGGGGCCACGACGAGGAGCGTTACCTCTTCGCGCAGCTCTGTTCGGCGAGCCCAACCGTGACGCTCTCCTGGCAGAGTCAGAGCGACGACGGCAAGGAGCGCAACGCCTCGCCCTTCGTCGAACGCCTCCAGGCCGGGCAGGGCCATCCGGTCCCCCTCGCCCCCTCGCTGCTGGCGGATCCGAGCGGGCCGTCTGCCCTCCCACGACCCGCGCTCGAACGTGCGCTGCAGACCGGCATCCACCGCCGACGGTCCGCCTTCCGGATGCCCTACGAGGTGGCGCTCGAGGAGTCCGCTGCGCAGCGACCGTCGACGCCTCTGAGTGTCGGCGTGGAATCCCTCGCCGCGGCTCGCTGTGCGCTCCTCGAGGAGGTGGATCCGAGCCAGGAGCGCTCCCGCGTCCTCGGCCCCTTCTTCGGGTTCGTGGGCCCGTGCGGGAACGATCCCCGCGCGGGGGATCTCTACGTGACCACCCTCGAAGGCATGGCACGCTGTCCCTGGAGGGCGTTCCTCGAGAAGGTCCTGCGCCTGGAGCCCGTGCCGGATGCGCTCGAGGCCCTCCCCGAGGTCGATGCGCTGTTGCTCGGAAGCGCGGTGCACGACACGCTGGAGGCCCTGGTCCGGCGCGCCACCGGCGACCCGCCCGAGGCGCGGCTCACCCTCGAGGAGGTCCGGGTGCGCACGCCCTTCGACATCCCATGGCCGGCACCCCGGGAGCTCGACCTCCTGCTGCGTGAGACGGCCAGCCGGGTGGCGCGAAACGCCGGCATCGTCCTGCCCGGCTTCGCGGAGCTCCTGGCCTCCCGGGCACGCCCGTTCCTCGAGCAGGTTCGGGTGCTCGACGCGCCGGACGGCAGGCTGCGAGGCGTGCTCGGCGCCGAGGTCACCGGCCGTACCGCGCTCCCGGGCTCGGGCGGCGGGCGCGCCCTCTACTTCCGTGCCGATCGGGCCGACCTGCATCACGGAAGGCTGCGTCTCACGGACTACAAGACCGGGCGCCCGAAGGGAGCGGGTCCCAGGGCCCTGGAGCGCGAGCTCGAGGGCGGGCTGCTGCTACAGGGAGCGGCCTACGCCCGGGCGAGCTCGTCGCCCCCTGCGCAGGGTCGCTATCTGCATCTGCGTCCCGATGTCGTTCCCGACGCGGCGGAGTGCAGCGTCGATCGGGACGACCCGGCGCTCGACGATCGCTTCGAGAGGAGTGCTACCGCGCTCGTGCGCGCGTGGACGGCCGGTGCCTTCGGCCCGCGGCTGGAGGACCGGCGCGGCAACGAGCCTCGCCAGTGCGACTGGTGTGGCGTTGCGTCGGCATGCCAACGGGGTGACAGCACGGCGCGCCGCCGGCTCGGCGGCTGGCTCGAGCGAGGCTCGGAGGGCGACGCGCCCGAAGGGGAGGCGGAGCAGGCCCTCGCCGGCGTGCTCGCTCTGCATGGAGGGGTCGCCTGATGCGCGCGGCCGCCCCGGACCTCCGCAGCCGCGACGCGGCCACCCGCCGCATCGCCCAGACCCGCTTCGATCGTCCCCTCCTGGTCGAGGCGGGAGCCGGGACCGGCAAGACCCGCGTGCTGGTGAGTCGCATCGTCGCCTGGTGCCTCGGGCCCGGCTGGGAGGGCGCGGGCGTTCCGGAGCGCGCCGCCGAGCCGGACGAGGCCCGGGCTGCCCGGGTGCTCTCGCGGGTGGTGGCCATCACCTTCACCGAAGCGGCGGCCTCCGAGATGGCGTCCCGGGTCGCCGAGATGCTGCGCGCGCTCCGGGACGATCGCCCCCCGGCGGGGTTCGAGGCGAGCGCGCTGCCGGACTCGGCCCGGGAGCGTCGCGCTCGGGCGGAGGCTCTGCTGGCCACCCTCGACCGTCTCACGGTCTCGACGATTCACGCCTGGTGCCGCGCACTCCTCGCCGAGCATGCGCTCGATGCGGGGCTCGATCCGGCCTTCGAGGTGGATGCCAACGAGACGCGCGACGCAGAGGTCGTGCGCGAGGTCGTCGAGGCCTACCTGCGCGAGGCCCTGGCCGGGCCGCCCCCGGCTGCGCTCGTCACGCTGTCCGCGCTCGGCATCGGTCCCGCACGACTCGAGCAGACCCTCGTCGATCTGGTGCGCGCCGGAACGCTCCCGGAGATGCTCGAGGCCGACCCCTTCGCGACCGAGCGGCTGGGGGCCTTCCACGCCGGGCTCCGCGACGCATTGGCTCGCCTGGCGGAGACGATCGCGCCGCTCCGGGGCGCCTCCGGACGCCGCACCCAGAGCACGGCCGGGGCCGTGGCGGGCTCGGATGCCCTGCTGGGTTCGCCTCCGGGCTCTCGGGCAGAGCTCGAGGCGCTCGTCACCACCCTGCGCGAGCACTGGGACCCCAAGGACCTCGAGCGCCTGCGCCGATGGTCCCGGGGCGGATTCGGGAGCGGGGAGGGACGGGCTCTGGGGAACGCGGGCCAGCTTGCCGCCAGCGAGGCGGCGGAGCGCGCTCACGGACTGCTCGCTCACGCGCTCACCCTCGACCCGGGGCTCCTCACGCTCCTGCGCGGAGTCCTCCGCCCGCTCCTCGCTGACGTCCAGCGCGAGCTGCGCGCGCGGGGGGTCGAGACCTACGCGGCGCTGCTGCGGGATGCAAGCGAGCTGGTCGCGGCGCGGGCGGAGGTCGCCGCGCGGGTGCGCCGCGGCATCGACCAGCTGCTGGTGGACGAGTTCCAGGACACGGACACCCTCCAGTGCCGCCTGCTGAGACAGCTTGCCTTCGCGGGGGAGGCTGCCGAGCGGCCGGGGCTCTTCGTGGTGGGCGATCCCAAGCAGTCGATCTACGGCTGGCGCAACGCCGACCTGCGGGCCTTCCACGGCTTCCGCAGCGAGATCAAAGCAGCGGGGGGAGAGGTGCTGCCCCTCTTGCTGAACTTCCGATCGCCCCCGGAGATCCTCGAGGAGGTGACCCGCGTGGTGGCTCCCACCATGCGCGAGGCCCCGGGCGTGCAGCCGGCCTTCGAGCCGCTGCTGGCCGCTCGCGCAAGCGTCGCCGAGGGGGTCGCAGCCCCACCGGTCGAGCACTGGATCTCCTGGGGTTGGAAGTCCGGCGACGCTGCGTGCGAGCTGCCCGCGCGGGAGACGGCGGAGCTCGAGGCGCGCGCAGTCGCGAGCGACCTGGTGCGTCTCCACCGCGAGCATGGAGTGGCCTGGAAGGACGTGGCGCTGCTGTTCCGCAGCACGGGCGACTTCGAGACCTACCTGGGGGCCCTCCGGCAGGCCGGTGTGCCGAGCGTCGTGGAGCGCGATCGTAGCTACCACCGTCGCCGGGAGATCGTCGACGCCTCCGCTCTGGTGCGAACGCTTCTCGACCCCAACGATCATGTGGCGCTGGTGACCTGGCTGCGCTCGCCCTGGGTGGGCGTGCCGGACGCCGCATTGCTACCGCTCTGGCGCGCCGGCTTTCCGAAGCTCGTGCGCAGCCTCCACGGCGCCGCCGACCCTCTGCTGCCGCGGCTTCGAGAGTGCGTGGAGGCGGCGCTTCGCGAGGTGCCGGCGGTGCCCGGTCTCGAACGGATCGAGGGCTTCGAGCAGAGTCTGCTGGCGGCGCTCGAAGCGCTGGCCATCGGTCGCGCCTGCTTCGATGAGGAGCCCTCCGACGTCTTCGTCGAGCAGCTGCGCGCCCTGTTCGCTCTCGAGCCCCTCGAGGGTGCCCGATATCTCGGTGCCTATCGCGCGGCCAACCTGGATCGATTCTTCCGGCACCTGGTGGTGGCGCTGGAGCGCAGTGGTGGCAACGTAGGCGCCGTCGTCTCGGAGCTGCGAGGCGCGGTCTGCGAAGCCCGCGAGGAGGAGGAGGGTCGCCCCAAGGATGCCGCGGAGGACGCGGTGCAGGTGATGACCATCCACCGAGCCAAGGGGCTCGACTTCGACCACGTCTATCTCCTGCAGCATCACAAGGGCCGGGGCAGGGGAAGCGGCGAGCGGGCAGCCGAGATGTGTGCAGCCGGTTCTGGGTTCGGGGCGGAGTACTGGCTCGCCGACCCCCGTGCGGCCACTCCCGGCTTCGGCGAGGTGCGGCGAGCCACCCTCGAGACGGAGCGCGCCGAGCTGGTGCGGACGCTCTACGTGGCGACGACCCGGGCACGGGAGCGTCTGGTGCTCGTGGGGGAGTGGCCGCTCGAGAAGCAGCCAGCCCTTCCCACGGCGCAGAGCCACGCAGAGCTACTCGCCCACCGCAGCGGGTCTCCGGAGGATCTGGCGGGAACCATGGCGGAGCTCGCAGGGCGGGATGCGTGGAGCTTCTCCGAAGAGGGAACGCTCTTCGCGTTCCCCGCCCTGCGTCCGCAGGAGCCCTTCAACCCCTGGAGGGCCCCGAAGGCGCGCCCGGCGGACGGCGCCGCGCTGCGCAGGGAGAGCCGCGCCATCCTCGAGGCGAGAGCACGCGCCCGCGTTCGCGAAGCCGACCCGCGCCTGCGCGCTGCCTCCCAGGATGCCGCCCATGCCTCCGTGGAGATCGCCCTCGGGGCCGGTTACGGCGAGGACTCCGGGGCGCCGGACGCCGGCGCTCCGCCGCGAGAGCTGGCCCTCGCCGTGGGCTCCGCCGTCCATCGCGCGCTGGAGGAACTCGACCCGAGCGGAGACCCCGACCGCGATCGCCAGCGGTGTCTCGAGAGCGTGCGCCGCGCGCTCTCGAGCCTCGCAGGCGCGGGTCCTGAGGACGCCCTCTCCGCCGCCGCGGAGGTCGTGGATGCCTTTCTGCGGGGCCCCCTCTACCGGAGGCTCCTCGATGTGGCACCCGGCGTGCTCGCCCGGGAGCTGCCGGTGCTGCTTCCGCTCGACGGCCCCGACACCTCGGTGGGAGCGGTCGTGGGAACCATCGACCTCCTGTACCGGGATCCGGAAGACGGCTGCTTCGTCGTGGCGGACTACAAGACGGATCGGCTGGAGGGATCGGCCGCCCACGTCGAGCGTGCGAGCCGCTATGCCGGGCAGGGGGCCGTCTATCGCCGTGCCATCCGGGAGAGCCTGGCCCTTGGGCAGGACCCACGCTTCGAGCTGTGGTTTCTCCGCTCCGGCCGGGTCGAGTGCCTGGCTACGGACGGTACGTGAACCGCCGCGGCCCGAGGTGGGCCGTCAGCTGGGCGTCCAGGGAGTCCACCCAGCGGCACAGCAGCGGACGGGTGCGGCGCGGATCGATGAGGTCGTGGGTTGCGAAGGCCTCGGCGGCCGGGAAGGGACTGCGGCGGCCGGCGAGCTGCTCCTCGAGCTCGCGTCGGCGCTGGTCGGGATCTGGGGCGGACTCGATCTCGCGCCGGAAGGCCACCGCAACGCCCCCCTCGATGGGAAGCGCCCCGGACTCGGCGGAAGGCCAGGCCAGCACGTAGCCGTCGGCCCCGAAGTGGGCCGCCGCCGCCACGCCGTACGCCTTGCGGACCATCACCGACGCCCAGGGCACCGTCGACTGCTGGACGGCGAGCAGCACGGCGACCCCGTGCCGGATCGTGGCAGCGCGCTCCGCCTCGCTGCCGATCATGAAGCCCGGCTCGTCCACGAAGCTCACCACGGGCAGGTGGAAGGTGTCGCAGAGATCGACGAATCGACGCACCTTCTGAGCACCGTCCGCGGTCATGGCGCCGGCGTAGAAGCGCGAGTCGTTGGCGAGCACGCCCACGGGTCGACCCGCCAGCCGGGCGAAGGCCGTCACCTGGGAGCGTCCGAAGCCCCGGGTCAGCTCGAAGAGCGTGCCGCGGTCGAGCACCCGCTCGAGCAGGCGTCGCACATGGAAGACCCGCCGGCGCTCCCGGGGAACGATGCTGAGCAGGGACTCCTCGCAGCGTTCGGGATCGTCATCGCTCGAAAGCCGGGGCGGCAGCTCGTGGACGTTGGTGGGGAGATAGGAGAGGAAGCGCGCGATCATGCGGCAGGCTTCGGGCTCGTCGTCGGCCACGTTGTCGACGACCCCACTGCGCGCGTGCACCGCCGGCCCGCCGAGCTCTTCCTTGGTCTTGCGCTCTCCGAGAGCGCGTTCCACCACGGCGGGCCCGGCCACCAGGACCTGGGCCCCTCGGGTCATGACCGAGAAGTGGGAGGCCGCCAGCCGGGCCGCAGGAAGCCCGGCCACGGGACCCATGGCGGCGGAGGCGACGGGAGCCAGCGCCAGGATGCGATCGATGGACTGGAAGCGGGGCTTCGAGAGAAGCGGGGGCGCGGCAGGGGTCCGTCGGGCCCCTGCACCGGAACCGGCAACGCTCCCCCCGCCGCCCTCCAGGAAGCGCACCAGGGGCACGCGGTACTGGCAGGCCAGGTCTTCGGCGTGGACGCTCTTGCGCAGACCTGCGGGAGAGGGTGAGCCACCCCGCTGGGTGAAGTCTTCGCCCCCGACCACGCAGGGCCGCCCGTCGACCCGGGCGAGCCCCAGCACGTAGTTGGCGGGAACGAAGCTGCCCGGGCGCCCGGCGGAGTCGACCTCGGCGTGGCCGGCGATGGGACCCTGCTCGCGCAGGCTTCCCGGATCGACCAGAGCCGAGATGCGCTCCCGGATGGTCCCGCGGCCCTTCTGGCGCTGGCGCGCCACGGCCTCGGCTCCCCCGTGCTCCTGGGCGAGGGCCCGGCGGCGCTCGATCTCCTCGACCTCCGGCTTCCAGCTCATGCGCCGCTCACGGCGTGCCCGGAAGCTTGCTCCGGCACCAGGGGCAGAAGCTCCAGTACTCGGGGAGGACCCCCCAGCGACACTTGGCGCATCGGTGCTTTCCCTCCCCAACCTTGAAGGGGCGTCTCACCTTGCGCTGGCACCAGGGGCAGTAGCGCATGAAGGGCATGAGGGAGCGGCGGGAGCACGCGGGGTTGGCGCAGCGGGCCGAGTAGCTGCGGTCGCTGTAGCTGCGGCTCGAGACCTGCCGGAAGCCTCGGCCATAGCACCAGGGACAGAAGCGCCAGTCGAGCTTGCGGCCCCGCTTGCAGCGGGGACAGCGGGCCGGGTGGCGCGTCTCCCCCCGGTGGGTGGTGCGCGCGACGCCGCACCAGGGGCAGGCCATCATGCTCTCGGAGACGGGGCCCGCGCAGCGGCTGCAGCGTTCCCGGACCTCGAGCGGGCCGCGATACTCACGCAGAAACTGGCGCTGCCGGATCGTCTTCCAGTCGCTGGTGCGGCGCGGCGTGCGGCGCCGCCGCCGGCTGGCGATGGAGACGATGCGATTGCGGGCTCGTAGCCGTTCGAAGGCCGTCAACATCTGCATGACGTCGGGGAAGCGCCGACCCTGGCGCACGTCGGTGGCCCGCTGCAGCAGAGCGATCAGGTCCGGATGCAGGTCGCGCCGCAGCTTGTCGAACCCGGGGGGCGGCCACTCGTAGGGCCACTCGGGCAGCTTTCCGCTGAAGAGCTGGAGCAGGATCAGGCCCATGGAGAACACGTCCGATTGAAAGGACGCTCGGCCCATGGCCTGCTCGGGCGCCACGTAGCCCACCGTACCCGACCCGGAGGCGAGCACGGTGCGCGCCGCGAGTCTCGAGATGCCGAAGTCCGTGAGCCGCAGGCGGTTGCCCGAGAACAGGATGAAGTTCTCGGGCTTGAGGTCGCAGTGGATGATGCTGTGCTCGTGGGCGTGGGCGACCGCCTGCAGCATCTGACGCGCGAAGTCGAGGCGGATGGCGAGGCCGATGCGGCGCTGCATCCGCTCACCGAGGGTCGCCTCGCCGAGCGGGTAGGCGACGACGAACTGACGATCGATGAACTGGGCGTTCTTGATCGGAAGGATGTTGGGATGGTCGAGGGTGGAGGAGAGCCGCACCTCCTTGCGGAAGCTCTCGAGCATCTCGGGATTCACGTGGGCGCGGTGAGGCACCTTGAGGGCCACCCGGACGCCCTCGATCTGATCGTAGGCGCGGTACACCTCAGCGAAGCCGCCCTCGGCGAGGCGGCGCTCGATCCGGTACTTGCCGAGGATCTGTCGGGCGCGCAGCAAAGCATCCTCCTGGCGGGCGACCCCCGCGACGGCCCCCTATATTCGCATCCCCCGGGCCCGGCGACAGCCGCCGCGGGCGGCGAGCCGCACCTCGCCCCGGGGCGAGGAGGCAGGGTGCCGGCCGGGGTCAGCCGCTGAGCGGGTGGGTGATCGCCACGGCTGTGGCCGTCGCGTGTCTGCTGGCCGCGGAGCGGGCGGGCTGGCGGGCCGGAG
>JBDLIK010000004.1:0-20899 GCA_039714895.1 Myxococcota bacterium
GACTCGATCACCGGCAGGTCCCACCAGAGCTGGCTGCGCTGGCCGAAGACCACGCCGATGCGCCGGGTATGGGCGATGCGGTCGCGCCGGGGCACGAGCCCGCGGACCCGCGCCCGACCGCCCGTCGGCTCGAGCACGCCGGTCAGGATCTTGAGGGTGGTCGACTTGCCGGCTCCGTTCGGGCCGACGAAGCCCACGAACTCGCCCGCCTCCACCCGGAACGAGAGGCCGTCGACGGCCCGGACCACGTCGTGGCGCGTCTCGATCAGATTGCGCAGCGCACCCCGCAGGCCCCGGTGGTGGCGGGGCACGCGATACTCCTTGCGCAGCTCCTCGACCTCGATCACGCTCTAGTGACCCTTCTCAGAAGTCCTGTGCACATCAGGTCCCCGTGGACTCGTAGCGGCGCAGCCCGCGAGAGAAGGCGGCAGCTCCCAGCAGAAGCACGGCGGCGCATACCAGGGGCGAGAGCGCCGGCAGCCAGGCGGGCCAGCCCGCGGCCTCGGTGCGACCCAGCACCGCCAGCGCCGGAAAGTAGTTGACGAAGGCCAGCGGCACGCCATAGGTGAGCACGCGCCGGAACCAGCGGGAGTAGATCGAGACCGGGTAGATGAGTGCCGCGCTCCCCCCGTAGGTGAGCATGTTCTGCAGCTCCGAGGTCTGGCCCAAGGTCCAGAACTGGGAGGCCGCGCCGAGCAATACGATGCCCGCGAAGAAGAGCAACCCGCCGGCCACCCCCAGCAGCACCCAGGGAAGAGATGAGACCGGAAGCTCCAGGAAGAACACGGCAAGGACCAGCACCAGGCCCGCTTGCAGGATGCGCCCCAGCTTGCGCGCCTCGAACTGGTGGGCCGCGACCTGGAGCAGGATCGAGCGCGGTCGCAGCAGCCAGCGGTCCAGGTCTCCCTGCACCAGGTAGGCGCCGAAGTCCGCGAAGCCGCGCAGGGCGGTCTCCACGATCCCCCAGGAGAGCCCCACCATGCCGTAGAGCAGCCCCAACTCCGCGAAGCTCCAGCCCTCGAGGGTCCCGAAGTAGCGCACCATCAGGTAGACCGGCGCCAGATCGGCCACGATGATCAGGAAGTCGAAGGCCGTGAGCAATGCGAACGACCCGCGGTACTGCATGTGCGAGCGGACGTTGGCGGCGGTGAGTGCTGCGTAGACCCGCAGCCCGTCTCCCACACCCACCCGCGTCCCCACCCGACTAGCCGCCCTGGGCCGCCAGGCGCATGACGCCCCGGGCTTCCACGGCCCGCGCGGCGAGGGCCAGCAGCGCGAACCAGCCCGCCTGGTGGACCAGCCCGAAGACCAGGGCGCCACCCTCCAGACGGCCGGCGAGCAGCGCCACCGGCGTGTAGAGCGCGGCCCGGAAGGGGAGCGCATCGCAGACCACGCGCAGGCCCTCGGGATAGAAGTCGAGGGGCACCACCACGCCCCCCAATACCGTGTGGACGAAGGTGATGGCCAACACGGGGCCCGTGGCCGCCTCCGCCCAGAAGGCCGTCGCGTGGGTCAGGTACCAGATGGAGGCCATCACGCCCACACCGAGGAGCAGGGAGAGCGGGGCAAGCCACAGCTCGGCGCGCAAGGGCGGCGCGATCCCGTAGAGGAGCCCCGCCGCCAGGGCGAGCACAAAAGCCCGGGCGGGCAGGTAGTAGAGCGAGGTCCCGAGGCGCTCGGCGAGATCGCGGGCGTAGAGGCTCACGGGTCGCGCCAGGTCGCAGACGATGTCCCCGCTGCGGATGCGAACGCTCACGTTGTTGGCGCGATCCGGAAACGCGATCAGCACCATCAGCAGCGCCTCGGAGATGGCGAAGTAGAGCACGGCGTCTTCGGGCCGCCAGCCTCCCAGCAGCCTGCGCTCCCCGAAGAAGGCCAGGAAGACCTGCGCGTGGATCAGGAAGAAGAAGAAGTTGACGGCGATCCCGGTGAAGTTGGCGAGCCGGTAGGCCGCGCGTCGCTGGAAGGCGCAGCGGGCATAGTAGAGGTAGGGGCGGAGCCGGTACGCGACCGCCATGAAAGCTCGCGGGTTTGAGGGAAGGGGCGCAGGCTATCCGAGGCGGCAGGGGGCCGCAAACGTTCGGATCGAAGCTGGACTATGCGCCCTGCCACCGTGTGCGAAGATCGATGCGAACGCCCGCAAGGATCGCCCCGAGACCCTGGTGCTCGTGGCGGGAGACCGGCGGTCCCGTGCGCAGGGCATCCTCGAGGGGGCCCCGAAACCAGGGAAAGAGGGTGTCGGGGAGCGCCTCCTTCGCGAACCAGGCGACCCGCGGCGTCTCGTCGCTGGGTCGGGGCTCGTCGCCCGGGGCGCGGCAGCGGTAGACCCGGGCTCGGTGCGGGCGGAAGCCGGTGCGCACGTACTCGCCGGAGAGGCTCTCCACCCGCGCTTCGATGCCGGTCTCCTCCAGGATCTCCCGGCGCAGGGCCTCTTCCTCCGATTCCCCGCGCTGGCCGACCCCACCCGGCAGCTCCCAGCCCTGGAGCTCCCGGCGCAGGGCCAGCAGGATGCCCCGCTCGGAGACCACCACGCCCTGCACGACCACGAGCCCCTGGGGCTCGGAGACCCGCGGCGAGACCCACCCCCACCACGCCAGCCGCGCGTAGTCGGGAAGCATCCGCATCAGGTTGGCCAGGCGCTCTGCGATGGCGGGTCCTCCGGACGAGGGCCCGGACGTCAGTCCACGATCTTGTTGAGCGGATACTCCACGATGCCCCGGGCCCCAGCCTCGGCGAGCTGAGGGATCACCTCGCGAACCACGCGCTCCTCCACGACGGTGTTGACCGCCACCCAGCGCTCGTCCGCGAGCCTGGAGACGGTGGGCGCCGTGAGCGCGGGCAGCAGCGAGAGCACCTTCTCGAGCCGGTCCTGGGGAGCGTTGAGCATCAGCCCCACCCGGCTCGAGGCGTTGATGGCCCCCTGCAGCAGCAGAACCAGCCGTTCCATCTTCTGGCGCTTCCAGGGGTCGGCGTAGGAGCTCTTGTTCGCCACGAAGCGGGGGGTCGACTCGAGCACCGTGTCGAGCACCTTCAGCTGGTTGGCCCGCAGGCTCGAGCCGGTCTCGGAAATGTCCACGATGGCGTCGGCCATCATCGGGGGCTTCACCTCGGTGGCGCCCCAGGAGAACTCGACCTCCGCGGAGATGGCGTGCTCCCGCAGGTAGCGGCGGGCCAGACCCACCGCCTCCGTGGCGACCCGTCCGCCCTCGAGGTCGGCGGGCTTGCGGATCTTCGCGCCCTCCTTGACCGCGAGCACCCAGCGGATGGGCCGATACTGGGGCCAGGGCGCGCGCAGATCCGCGAGCTCCTTCACCTTGGCGCGGTTCTCGAGCACCCAGTCGAGACCGGCGATGCCGGCGTCCATCACGCCCTGCTCGACGTAGCGGGCCATCTCCTGGGCTCGGATCAGGATGCACTCGATCTCCGGATCGTCGATCTCCGGGTAGTAGGAGCGCGCCGGAGCCGACACCTGGTAGCCCGCCAGGGCGAACAGCCGCAGGGTGGTCTCCTGCAGGGTGCCCTTGGGGAGCCCCAGGCGCAGGACCCGGGCGGGGCTCGCGGCTCGCGGGCTCATGGCCCGTAGACCTTGCGGGGATCGAAGACCTGCACGCCCACGTCCGTCCAGCTCCCCTCCTCGAGGCGACGGAAGAAGCAGCTGCGCTTGCCGGTGTGGCAGGCGGCACCGCCACGTTGCTCCACCCGGAGCAGGATCGCATCTCCGTCGCAGTCGACGTAGAGCTCCTTCACCTCCTGGGTGTGGCCGGACTGCTCGCCCTTGTGCCAGAGACCGCGGCTGCGGCTCCAGTAGACGGCCTGGCCGGTCTCGAGGGTCCGGCGCAGGGACTCCGCATTCATGTGGGCGATCATCAGGATCTCGCCGCTCGAGACGGCCTGGGCGATGGCGGCGACGAGGCCGCCTCCCTTCTCGAAGTCGACGGCATCGAGGGGGTCCATGAGGAGGCGCACTCTACCGGCCGGCCAGGGCTCCCGCCAGCCGTTCGCGGAGGATCGCGAGCTCGTCGAAGGCCGGCCCCGGCGCCAGCAGCGGCTCGCGTCCCTTCTGCGGATCCCGACGCTCGAGCACGCCTCGGCGCAGCAGCAGTTCGAGGGCGTTGCCGAAGGTGACGGGGTTCGAAGCCTCCCTGCGCTCTACCTCCCCGATCAGCGCCGCGCGCTCGAACTGCTCTCCGATGGCCTTGCGGACGTCGCGCAGGGGCGTGGGCTGCTCGAGAACCTGCACGGCGCAGGTGGCCGCGTAGTAGGCTTCGATCAAGGTGCGGGTCTGCTCCGCCAGGAAGCGCAGATAGGAGCGCCCCTTCTCGGCCACCCGCAGCCGACCGTCCTGGCGCTCGAGCACTCCCTGCTGCTCGAAGTAGTCGAGGAAGGCGTCGAACTGGGCGGCCAGCGCCAGGCCCTTGGGGGCGAAGAACTCGGTGTAGAAGAGGTCGAGCCAGAAGGCGAGGTCCTCGCGTAGCTCCTCCATGGAGCCGCCGACCAGGAGCCGTCGCGCCAGGAAGCTCGGAGTCACCAGGTAGTGCACGATGACGTTGCGGTAGACGTCGAGGGCGAGCCGATGCGACTCCTCGTAGTAGAGGATCTCGCCCCGCGCATCTTGCGTGGACTTGATGAGGTCGCTGCGCAGCAGAAAGGCGATGGACTCGGAGAACTCGCCGGCGTCCCGCTCGAGCGCCGGCGTGAGGGACACGTCCTGCAGACGCAGCAGCTCGAGCACCTGGCCCATGCGTTCGGCGAGCTCGCTGCGCAGGGCGCCCCGGCGGCGCTCCCCCAGCAGGGCGGCCGCGGCCACGGAGGTGGCGTTGCCGACCATCGCCCAGTTGATGCGCTCGCAGATGCGGTTGCCGAGCTCCTCCACGAAGCGACGCTTCTCGGCGACGACCTCGGGACTCGTGTCGTCCGCGAAGGCTTCCCGACGATCGCCCAGGACCTCGGCGAGGGAGATCGGCTCCCCGAAGTTCACGCAGACACTGCCGAAGCGACGCTTGAGTACGCGACGGGCCCGCACCAGCCCCAGGACGCTCTCCTTCTTCTTCCGGCCCCCTTCGAGCTCCTGCACCATGGCGCTCTCCTCCACCAGGCGCTCGTAGGTGATGGCCACCGGGACGAAGAAGAGCTCACGCCGGGCGCCGGCGAGGAAGGCCTCCACGTCCCAGGAGAGCATGCCGAGACGGGGCGCCAGGGTCTTGCCGGTGCGGGAGCGACCCCCCTCGATGAAGAACTCCTGGGTGAACCCCTCGCGCACCAGGTAGGCGACGTAGCGGCGGAAGACCTCCTTGTAGAGGGGGTCGTCGAAGGAGCGCCGCAGGAAGAAGGCACCGGCGCGGCGGAAGATGAACCCGAACGGACCGAAACCCATGTTCTCCCGCGCCGCGATGTGGGGCGGCACAAGATGATTCTGGTAGAAGAGCCACGAGAGGATCAGGAAGTCGAAGTAGGAACGGTGGCTCGGCACCAGCACGATGGGATGGCGCTTGGCGTACTCGGCCACTTTCTCGAGGCCCACCGGATCGATGGACCCGAACAGCCGCCGGAAGATCCAGCCGACGATCACGCCCAGCGTCGCCAGGAAGCTGGAGTTCATGTTGGCGGAGATCTCCCGGAAGATCCGCTCCGCCTCCCCGCGCACGGCGTCCACCGAGCGCTTTCGCTCCGCCGCATAGGCGTCGATGAAGGCGCTCATGCGGCCATCGCCCAGGACCTCCTCCTGCACCTTGTGGCGCGAGCGCAGCGTGGGCCCCTCCACCGCCTTCTCCTCCCGGTAGAGAAAGAGCAGAAGGCTACGCCGCACCTTGCGCACGATGGTGGGCTTGCCCTCCTGGCGTCGACCGGCCACGAAGGCGGCGAGATCCACCGACTCTCCCACCTTGACGCAGAGGTCGCGGTAGGTGGTGAGGAAGGCCGAGACCTTGGCGAAGTCCGAGGGGCGGGTGGGCGCGCCGTAGGCGAGGTTGAGAAAGCGCGGCTCGCTGCGCGGCCCCTTCCGCCAGAACAACGCCAGCGGCACCAGGAAGACGGGGCTCTGCCGGGCCCAGACGCCATCGATGACCTCCTCGAGGAGGTCGAGATCGCTCTTGCCCTGCTCCACCAGGTGGCGCCGGCCGCGCAGCCGCGAGCCGAGCCGCGCCGTGCGCAGGAACAGGAACATCGACTCGCCCGCCGCGGTGACCTCCCGCACCCGCTCGCGCGCCCTCAGCAGCTCGCGCTCACGGCGGCCCTCGCGCGGACCACGCTGCCGAAGGCGCCGGAACCACAGCCGCACACCCTCGAAGAAGGGCCGGTAATAGTAGAAATGGAGCCCGTGGGCGAAGCGCGAGAGACGCAGCCCCTCCCGGGCAAAGAGCGTATTGAACAGGAAGTAGTCGAGGCGGCTCGAGTAGCGCATCACGTAGACCACCGAGCCTCGCTCCTCGAGGGACCGCAGCCGCGCCACGGTGGCATCGTCGAGGTCGAAGTGGCCGAAGAAACGCCGGGCGAACCAGCGGACGACGAGGTTGTAGCGGGGGGTCATCGCCGACCAGGGATCGACGACCTCGGAGCCGGGCTCACGAATCACATGCGAATCTGACTCGGAGTCCCCCATCCCCGCAGGTGTACCACGGACCGCGAACCCCAGCAATCGAGCACCGGACGGCACACCCTCGGGGAGCCCGCAGCCACGAACGGTGGCCGACCTGCCGGTCGTCTGGAGCACCCGCCGGGCCGGGCGAAGCCCGGCCGGTCAGGAGAGGAGGATCTCGTCCATGCGCGAGGCGATCTCTTCGGGGGTCCACAGGCCCCCGTCCTCTTTCTTGGTAGCTCCCTCGCCGCGCACCATCTTCATCTCGGCGATGCGTCCGCCGCCGACGAAGAAAGTCTTTCCGCTGTACTGCCGGGCGAGGTCGCTGGCCAGGAAGACCACGAGCGGGGAGACCAGCGACGGATTCATGCGGGCCTTGAGCTCCTCGGCCTGGAAGCCCGGCAGATCCTCGGTGAGGCGCGTCAGCGCCACGGGGGCGAGCACGAAGCTCCGGATGTCGCTCTTCTTGCCCTCCTGCCACAGGCAGTTGTGGAAGCCCCAGATCCCCGCCTTGGCGGCACCGTAGTTGGACTGCCCGAAGTTGCCCTCGAGTCCGGAGGTGGAGGAGGTGCTGATGATGGCCCCGCCCTCGCCGCGCTCCTTCATGTGGTTGAACACGGGCCGGGTTGCGCAGTAGGTGCCGCGCAGATGGACCTGGTTGACGACGTCCCACATCGCCTCGTCCATCTTGGAGAGCGTCTTGTCCCGCAGGATGCCGGCGTTGTTCACCAGGACATCCACCTTCTCGAAGGCTTCGAGCGCGGAGCGGAGAATGCCCTCGCCGCCCTCGGTGGTGGCGACGCTGTCGTAGTTCGCCACGGCCTCGCCCCCCGCGGCCCGGATCTCGTCTGCCACCTGCTCCGCCATGGCCTTTCCCGCGCCGGTGCCGTCCCGGGCGCCGCCAAGATCGTTCACCACGACGCTGGCGCCGGCTCGCGCCAGGGCCAGAGCGTGCTCCCGCCCGAGACCGCCCCCCGCTCCGGTCACGATGGCCACCTTGCCGTCGAGCAGTCCCATGCTGTGTTCTCCCCGTCGTCGTAGCCGCGCATGCTACCCAAGCCCCCGAACGATGCCCACCGACGAGCGAAGCGGCGCACGCCTCGGCTGACGAGGGAGCACAACCGATGGCTGCGGGCGGAGCCCGCAGCCCCACTACCGGAAGAGGATGGTCCGCAGCGTCGCGAAGCGGCGGAAGCCGAGGCGTTCGTAGAGCGCCTCGCCCGGACGGTTCCCCTCGACCACGGCGAGCTGGACGTGGGTGGCCCCCGCCGCGAAGGCCTGCTCGCATAGCTGCGAGACCCCGGCCGCCGCGAGACCGCGCCGGCGGAAGGCGGGCCAGGTGTAGACGCCCTGGAGCAGCCAGCCCTCGGCGCGACGCACGTCGGCGTAGGCAACGAAGGACACGCGCCCCGCGACCTCCGCCACCAACGCGTTGCCGACCCGCCCGTGCACCCAGCGGCGGAACCCTTCGGGATCGCCCTCGTAGGGGTCCGGTCGCTGCTCCTCTCGCAGACTGGCCCGGGCCGCGAACACCAGGGCTTCCAAGTCGTCGCTCTGCGCGCGCCGCAGCACCACGCCCTGGGGCGCCGATCGCAGCCGCCCTCCCCCGGGCTCGAGCTCGTGGGCGATCTCCCGGCGGTCGACCAACGCTCGACGACCGGCCGCCTGCAGACCCTTCCAGAGCCGGTCCACGGTAGGGCCCTCGCTCTTGACCAGTCCGCTGCCCAGACTTTCGCAGGCGGGAAGCAGCCCATCGATCATCGCGCCGTCGATTCCCGAGGCGAGGCACAGGCTCGGACGCAGCGAGGCGACACCCACCACCCCGTGATCCCTCCAGCCCGCGACCAGCTCAGCGCGCATTTCCCCGGGTTGGGCCCGGCCGCCCTGGGAGGCGAGGTCGAGCAGGAACAGATTCTCCCGCGGGCGCCGCATCAGGAAGGCACGCGCGGCGTCGCGCTCGCGGCGCTGCAGAGGACGAACGTGGACCTTCTCGCTCACCCGATCACCGCGAGGACCGCGCCCTCCTCGATGGCGTCCCCCTCCCGGACGCAGATCTCGCGAACCCGACCCGCGCAGGGCGACTCCACCGGAATCTCCATCTTCATCGATTCGAGGATGAGCAGCTCGTCGCCCTCGTCGACGGCGTCGCCGACGTCCTTCACGATCTTCCAGACGCTCCCGGTGATCTGCGCCTCGACGTTGGCAGGCATGGGTCCCTCGCTCGCGAAGACGGGATACCACATCTGGTCCGGAGCCGGCCCCGTGGAGACCCGATCCTGCGTTTCTTATCCTCCGGCGCGGGAGGCTGCATGCTCGAGACCTTGACCCAGGGATTCACGGCGGCTCGCGAGAAGCTGCGCGGCGTGCACGAGCTGAGCGACACCAGCGTGGAGGAGGCGCTGCGCGACGTTCGCACCTCGCTGCTCGAGGCCGACGTGGACTTCGAGGTGGTGAAGGGCTTCCTCGACCGGGTGAAGGGCCGGTCCGTGGGCGAGCGGGTGGAGACGCGCGTCCGGGACGCCGAGGGCCGGGTCCAGCGGGTGTCCCCGGGCCAGCACTTCGTGGCCATCTGCGAGCAGGAGCTGGTGGCGCTGATGGGGCCGGTGGATCCCAGCCTCAGCCGGGACGAGCGGGGCGCCGTCTCCGTGATGCTGTTCGGCCTCCAGGGTGTGGGCAAGACCACCGTCGCCGCCAAGCTCGCGCGCCACCTGGCCCGGGAGGGACGACGACCCCTGCTGGTGGCCGCCGACATCCAGCGCCCCGCCGCGATCCTCCAGCTTCAACAGCTCGGGGGCTCCATCGAGGTCCCCGTCCACACGGGAGGGGTGGGGGAGACAGCCCCCGCCATCTGCGCCGCCGCCGCCGAACGCGCCCGTGGCGAGGGATTCGACGCCATCGTGTACGACACGGCCGGGCGGCTCGCGGTCGACGACGGGTTGATGGCGGAGCTCCAGGCGACCGCGCAGGCCTGCGCGCCGGCGAACCGCCTGCTGGTCTGCGACGCCCTCATGGGCCGGGACGCGGTCCACGTGGCCGGCAGCTTCCACGAACGGATGGCCCTCGACGGCCTCGTCCTCACCAAGCTCGACGGCGACGCCCGGGGCGGCGCCGCCCTGGCGGTGAAGGCGGTGACCGGCGTCCCCATCAAGTTCCTGGGCACCGGTGAGGCCCTGGACCGCCTCGAACCCTTCCGCCCCGAGGGGCTCGCCTCGCGCATCCTGGGCATGGGAGACGTGGTCGGCCTGGTGCGCGACTTCGAGGCCGTGGTGGACGAGGAGCAGGCCGAGGAGGACGCCGAGCGCATCCTGGGCGGCCGCTTCACCATGGACGACCTGCTCGGTCAACTTCGGACGATCCAGAAGATGGGCCCGCTGCGGGATGTGCTGGGCAAGCTTCCCATGTTCGGCTCCCTGGCAGACCAGGTGGACGAGCGGGAGATGGTGAAGGTCCAGGGCATGATCCACTCGATGACCCGGGCCGAGCGCGCCGATCCCGCCCTCATCGACAAGAGCCGGGCCCAGCGCATCGCCCGGGGCAGCGGCCGCCGGCCCAAGGAGATCTTCGCCCTGGTCCAGCGCTTCGCCCAGATGCGCGAGATGCTGGGCGCCATGGCAGGCGGTGGGGGGCTGCTGGGCCGGGTGCCGGGTCTGGGGAAGCTGGCCGGTGCGGGGGGAACGGACCCCGCTGCCATGTTCTCTGGGATCGGAGCTCCCAGCCCGTCTGCCCGCCGACAGGCGGCCAGCCGCCAGCGGCAGCAGCAGAAGCGCAAACGGAAGCAGGCGCGCAAGGACCGCAAGAAGGGGCGCCGGCGCTGAGGTTTCGCTTCGGACTTCAGCTCGCGGGCGGTGTGCCGATCCAGAGGGGACCCATGCGCTCGATCCTCATCTCGCTGACCGTGCTGGCGATCGCCGCGCCCGGAGCCGGCCTCACGGCCGCCCCGGTAGCGGCCGGGACGGGCCATGCGCTCGTGCCGGAGGCGCCGGCAGACCTCTTCCCGCTGCCGCCTTCCCTGGAAGGCCGGGTTCGTTTCTGGATCCGGATCTACAGCGAGGTCGGCACGGACGGTGGCCTGCTCCACGACCCGGACGATCTCGCCGTGGTCTACCAGGTGGTCCGTTATCCCGGCGTGAGCTCGCGCACGCGGGAGCGAAAGGTCAAGGCCGACAAGAAGCGCTACGCGTCGATTCTTCGCACGCTGGCGGGGGGCAAGCGCACCGGCCTCTCGAAGCACGAGGCGCGGGTGCTGGCGCTCTTTCCGAAGGGAGTCTCGAACAAGACCCTGTCCCACGCAGCCCGGCGGGTGCGCTTCCAGCTCGGTCAGGCCGACAAGTTCCGTGCGGGCATCGCGCGTTCTGGGGCCTGGGAGGACTACATCCGGGGGGTCCTGCACGAGCGCGGGGTTCCCGAGCAGCTCGGCGCCCTGCCCCACGTGGAGTCGTCGTTCAACCCCAGCGCGCACTCCCACGCGGGTGCCTCGGGGATCTGGCAGTTCACGCGGGGGACCGGGCGCCGCTACATGCGGGTGGACCACGTCATCGACGAGCGTCGGGACCCGCTGCTGGCCACCGTGGCGGCTGCGCGGCTCTTGCGAGCGAACTACGAGAGCACGGGCGCCTGGCCGCTGGCCATCACCGCCTACAACCACGGGGCGGCGGGCATGCGACGGGCCGTCTCCCGGCTGGGAACCCGGGACATCGGCGTCATCGTGGAGAAGTACTCGAGCCGCACCTTCGGCTTCGCATCCCGGAACTTCTACGCCGAGTTCCTGGCGGCCCTCCACGTCTCCATGAACCACCAGGAGTTCTTCGGGGAGGTGGAGCGGCACGCTCCGGCCCAGCCCGAGATCGTCCTGCTCGACGCCCACTATGCCCCCAAGACCCTGGCAAAGGCCTTCGGGGTGCCGGTGGGAGATCTCCGCTCGGCGAATCTCGCCCTGCTCTCGCCGGTCTGGGACGGCCAGAAGCTCGTGCCCGCCGGCTACGGGCTGCGCCTGCCCCGCAACCCGAATCGCCCTGATGGCGAGGTGGTGCTCGCCAGCATCGATGCCTCCCATCGCTTCTCCGAGCAGAAGCGTGACCGCCGCTACCGTGTCCGGCGGGGCGACACCCTCTCGAAGATCGCGCGCCGCTTCCACGTGCGGGAGTCGGAGCTGATGGCCCTCAACGGGCTGCGCAGCCGCAACCGCATCCGGGCGGGCCAGACGCTACGCCTGCCCCTCGACGAGGCCAGCCCGAGCCGAGCCCGCGTGGCCCGGGAGGCCCCTCCGTCCGACGGCCGCTACACCGTGCGTCGGGGCGACTCGCTCTCGGCCATCGCAGCACGCTTCGGCGTGAGCCAGTCGTCCCTCAGTCGGGCCAACGGCCTGCGCAACCGCAACACGATCCGCGTGGGGCAGGTGCTGCGAATTCCGGGCGCGGGGGAGACGCTGGCCGCCGTGGCCGAGGGCCCCACCCTTGAGTACCGCGTGAAGCGCGGGGACAACCTGACGCTCATCGCCAAGCGCCACGGCGTGAAGGTGAGCGAGATCATGGCCCGCAACGGGATGCGCAACGGCAACCACCTCAAGGTGGGCCAGAAGCTCCGGCTGCCAGGCGCCGCGGAGGCGCCCGAGCCCAGCACGCCGACCTCGGCCCCGGGCCCCGAGCCGACCACACAGCTGGCCGCGGTGGAGCCGGCACGAGAGGAGGCACCCGCCGGGCCGCCACCCGCTTCCAGCCCGGCCGCCCGCGCCGAGACCGAGACCGCGGCCTCCCGCACCAAGCCTACGGCGGCGCAGCCGGCTCCGGCGCCGGTGCGCCCCGCCAGCTCCTCGGTCCATCCCATGCGCCTCGAACCCGCTCGCTATGCGGTGCGCAGCGATGGCAGCATCCGGGTGGAGCCCGAAGAGACGCTCGGCCACTACGCGGACTGGCTCGACATCCCGACCCAGCGGCTGCGGAACAAGAACCGCTTCCGATCGGATCGCGCGCTGACCCTCGGCCGCCGCGTGACCCTCGACTTCTCCCGGGTCCAGGAGGCGGACTTCGAGAAGCGACGCATGGCCTACCACCAGGGACTCGTGGATAGCTTCTTCCTCGAGCACAAGGTGGCCGACACCCAGGACTACGTCCTCAAGCGGGGCGACACGCTCTGGGTGCTCTCCCACCGCAAGCTCGCCGTGCCCGTCTGGCTGCTCGCCGCCTACAATCCCGAAGTGGACTTCGCGACTCCCCTCAAGGTGGGCCAGCGGCTGCGCGTCCCCCGCCTGGAGAGCACCGGCAGCTAGCCGCGGTCTCCAGGTGGGCGCATCGGCGTAGCCGCGATCACCTCGACGGAGTGATCGAGCAGCAGGTCGCCGTCGAATACGAAGCGTCCCCGGAAGGACCGACCGGCCAGCAGGTGAGGGAGCCAGAGGCGGTCGTCGGCCCACATGGCGTCGTAGGGGATGTCCTCCAGCCGGGTCCAGAGCGGGCGGGCTTCCTCGGTCTCTCGCGGCTCCCCAAGGCAGCCGCTGGCCGCGAACACGCTGCCGTGGATCGAGAAGCCGTCGACGAACTGGAAGCTGAGCTCGCCGAAGTGCCGCACCCCGGTGGGCGTCACGCACAGCTCCTCCTCGACCTCGCGCACCGCGCAGGCCCGAGGCGTCTCCCCGGGCTCCAGGCGTCCTCCCGGCCCGTTGATCTTCCCGGCGCCGAAGCCGCGCTTCTTGTGGATCAGCAGGACCTGTCCGTCGCGCAGCACGAACAGCAGGGTGGCGCGCTGCTCGGGGACCCAGCGCCCCCAGTCGACGTCCGCGAGGCTGTGGGGGCTGCGTTCCGACATGGCGTGATCCTCGCCAGAAGTGCGGATCTTCAGGACTGAAACAGGGTCTCGTCGGGCAGGCGCAGGGCGGTCAGCGGCCCGCCGTAGACCGCGCCGGTGTCGATTCCCACTGCGAAGGGGGAGTTCCAGCGGACCGCGAAGTCGGGCGAGGGGGTGTGGCCGAAGACGACGGTGACGCCGAGGCCGTGGGGCAGGTCGATGCTGGAGCGGTTCCAGAGCAGGTCCTCGGGGCGAGAGCGTCGCAGCACGTAGCCGAGGTCGGACTCGTGGAGAAGCTCCCGAGGCAGCCCGGCGTGGACGAAGAGGTAGTCCCCCTCCTGGTGGTGAAGCACGCAGCGACGGAAGAAGGCCTCGTGCTCCGGAGGCAGTCGGAACTGCCCCACCGGCCGCTCGGCGGCGAAGTAGTCGTAGCTCCACAGGGTTCGATCCCCTCCATTCTGCAGGAAGGCGTCCCCCCCGAAATACGCCGGGTCCTCGAGTCCGAGGAAGTCGAGGAACATGGACTCGTGGTTGCCCAGCAGGAACACGCAGTGGTGGCGATGCTCGAGCTCGAGCAGCCGGTCCACCACCCCCCGGGAGTCGGGGCCCCGGTCCACGTAGTCGCCCAGGAAGACGAGGCGGTCGCCGGTCTCGAGGGGCAGCCCCGCGAGCAGTGCGTCGAGCTTCTCGAGCTCGCCGTGGATGTCCCCCACCGCGTAGACCATCAACCGGCTCCGGCGAGCTGACCGCAGGCCGCATCGATATCGGCCCCCCGGCTGCGGCGGAGGGTCACGCGCAGCCCCTGCTCCGCCAGCACGGCGGTGAAGCGGTCGGTGGCCTCGGCGGAAGGCGCACAGAGCTCTGAGCTCGCATGAGAGTTCATTGGAATCACGTTGATCTTGCAAGGAATTCCAGAGACCATCCTCGTCAGACGCTGGGCGTCTTCCGGGGTGTCGTTCACGCCGGCGATCAGGGTGTACTCGAAGAAGACCGGCCGGCGTCGGTGTACGTGCGGCGAGTCCCGCAAGGCCCCGAGCAGCACCGCCAGCGGGAAGCGTCGGTTGAGGGGCACCAGGCGGTCGCGCACGGCATCCGTGGTGGCGTGCAGGGAGACCGCCAGATGTACAGCGGCACCAGCCAGCAAGGGCTCGAGCTGCGAGACCACGCCGGCGGTCGACACCGTGATGCGACGGGGAGCGAGCGCGAAGCCCTTGGGGTGGACGAAGGTCCGGATGGCTTCGAGCACGGCGGCCAGGTTGAGCAGTGGCTCGCCCATGCCCATGAAGACCAGGTTGGTGATCCGACGCTCCGCGCCCGCGAGCTCGCGCATGCGACAGAGCTGGTCGACGATCTCCGCCACGCGCAGGTTGCGCGCGAAGCCCATGGCCCCCGTCGCACAGAACGAGCACGCCAGCGGGCAGCCCACCTGGGTGGACAGACACAGGGTGGTGCGGTCGGTCTCGGGGATGAGCACGGACTCGACGAGGGCCCCGTCGGTGGCCCGCAGCCGCGCCTTCACGGTGCCGTCGGCCGAGCGGGCCACCTGGTCGACGTCGAGGGCTCGGGTCCGCCAGCCCCGGACCAGGCGCTCGCGCAGCTCGAGGGAGAGGTCCGTCCAGGAGCCAGGATCCTCGTGGCCACGAGCGTAGAGCCAGGCCGAGATCTGCTCGGCCCGGTAGGGGGCGATGCCCTCCTGGGCGAGGCGGTCCCGCAGCCCGGCGGGCGCGAAGTCCTTGAGGTGCGGCCGCCCGTCCAGCTCAGCCACCGCGCGCCCCCCGCCGCCCCTCCTGGCCCAACGCCGCCGCGTCCCGGGCCAGGCGGCGCCGGTACTCGAAGAAATGGAGCGCCCGGCCCTCGGCGCGCCACTCGAGCTCGTAGGCGGTGGGGGGCCGGCCCGGCACCTCCGGAAGCCAACGCGCGGGCTCGGCGAGGTTCTCGAGCAGCGGCTCGGCGCCGAGAACCTCGGCGACGGACTCGGCATAGCCGACGTGGTCGGTGGCAATGTGCAGCGCCCCGCCGCTCCGCAGTCGCCCGGCCAGGGCGCGCACGAAGCGGGCCTGGAGCAGACGCCGCTTGTGGTGGCGCTTCTTGGGCCAGGGGTCCGGGAAGTTGACCCAGACCGCCTCCAGGCTCCCCGACGGGAGCAGGTCGCGCACCACGTCCTCGGCTGGGGCGAGCAGCAGGCGGACGTTGTGAAGCTCGCTGCGCGCCAGGCGTCGCGCGGTCTTGAGCACCCGCTTCGCCGAGTACTCGACGCCCAGGAAGGCCCGGGTGGGACCCGCTGTGGCGAGCGCGAACAGGAACTCGCCGCGTCCGAAGCCGATCTCCAGCACCAGGGGCAACGGGGGGGGCACGTCGCCGGCGAAGATCCCTTCGAGCCCCTTGGCGCGAACATCATCCACGGTCACCCGCCAGTCGCGGCCGGGGATGTCGTACTTGAGCGAGCGGCTCACGGCCCGCCTCCCCGCCCGCGCAAGAGCAGGCCCAGGAGCTGGGGGAGGCTCGGGAAGCGCGGCGTTCGCGGGTGCACGTCGAGGTGGATGCGTTGGTCCGCGGAGAGCCCGGCCCGGCGGCGCACCTCGGCGAGGGCCTCGATGGGCCCCCCCAGTCGATCGACGAGGCCGTGCTCCAGTGCCCGCGCGCCGGACCACACGCGTCCGCCGGCCAGTGCGCGCACGGCCCCCTGGGAGAGACGCCGGCCGCGGGCCACCCGATCGAGGAAGGCCTCGTAGAGCGCCTCCATCTGGTGGCGCAGGGCCGAACGCTCGGCCGGGGTGAACGGACGACCCTCGGAGAGGAAGCCCGCCCGGGCGCCACGCTCGACCCCGTCGCGGCCCACCCCCAGGCGCTCGTAGAGACCCGAGAGGTCGAGCTTGCCGCCCACCACGCCGATGGAGCCGGTCACCGTCGGGCCCTCGGCAAGGACAGCGTCCCCGGCGGCCGAGAGGTAGTAGCCGCCGGAGGCCGCCACCTCCCCCATCGAGACCACCACGGGCTTTTCGGCGCGCAGGCGCTCCAGGCGGCGGTGCAGCAGGTCCGAAGCCAGGCCGTCGCCGCCCGGACTGTCGACGCGCAGGACCACGCCCACCACCCGGCGGTCCCGACGCAGGCTCTCGAGCAGGGCGCCGAAGGGCTCCGAGGCCACGCCCCGCCGGCCGGCTCCGCGTCGGATCGGACCGCTGGCCACCACATAGGCCACCCGCGGCGTCTCCTGGAACAGCGGCAGCCAGCCCGGGTCGGCCACCCGCAGCGCGTGGTAGACCGGAGCGTCGACGCAGCGAACCGGCCGGCCCTCGCCCGGGGCCGAGCCCGGGCTCTCCGCCTCGAGGCGCTCCTCGAGCTCGTCGGGGTACAGGCAATCGTCCACCAGCCCGAGCTGCGCCGCCTCGGTTGCCGGATACGGCCCCTCGTCCACGAGCCCGCGCAGGACCTCCGGATCGAGACTCCGCCCCTCGGCCACCGCGGTCACCAGCGCCTCGTAGCGATCCTCGAGCAGATGCCCCAGCTGCTCGCGCTGCTCGGGCGACATGTCGCGACGCAGGAAGGTCTCGGCGGCAGTCTTGTAGTCCCCTACCCGGACCACGTCCGCACGCACGCCCAACCGCTCGAGAAGCTCCCCCAGAAAGAATCCCTCCAGGCGCAGGCCCACCAGGAAGAGCGACCCGCTGGGCGGCATGTACAGCCGCGAGGCGCCGCTGCCCACCAGCAGCGCCTCGGCGCCGAGCACCTCGCCATAGGCGATCACAGGCTTGCCGCGCTCCCGCAGCGAAGCCAGGGCCCGACGCAGGGCCATGCCCTGGGCGAGGCCCTCGGGCGCGTTGCCCAGGTCCACCAGCACGCCCCGGACGGCGGGATCCCCGGCGGCGGCCTCGAGGGTGGCGAGCAGGTCGACCAGCGCCAGGGTGGCGTCGCGACCCGGGAAGAGCAGGGGCGCCCGGCCCTCCAGGAGCGGAGCGCGCAGGCGGACCCGAAGCCAGAAGCGCCCCCGCAGCCAGCCGCTCGCAAAGCCCTGGCGGGCGAGCCAGCCGACGTTCCGGGCCAGACGCCGGAGCGACGCGAGCGGTGTCGCCATCAGCGCGGCTGGGTCCGGCGGCGTGTCAGGTAGTCCACCATCATGAAGGAGCCGAGCTGCCCGGGCTGGGTGAAGAAGGCGCGGCCCCGGTTGATCTGGGTCATGCGCTCCACGAAAGCAACCAGCTCGGGCGCTCCGTCCAGCATGAAGGTGTTGATGGTGATCCCCTGGCGGGTCACGCGGCGCACGGTCTTGAGGGTCTCGGCCACGGCGTGGGGAGAGACGCCGCCGAAGCCCATGGGCCACTCGACGCGAAGCTCGCCGTCCACGAAGTAGGCGGTGGGCTGACCATCGGTGATCACCAGGACCTGGGGGCTCGGGCTCGGATGGCGGGCAATGAGCCTCTCCGCCACGAACAGACCTTCCTGGAGGTTCGTGAAGGGGTCGCCCATGTCCCAGCAGACCTCGGGCAGCTCCTGCACCCGGAGCTCCCGGGCGCGGGTCGAGAAGCCGACCACGAAGAAGTGGTCCCTGGGGAAGCGGCTGCGGATCAGGTGATCGAAGGCCAGGGCCACACGCTTGGCGGCCGGGAACCGACCCGCCCAGGACATGGACCAGCTCATGTCGAGCAGCAGCACCGTGGTCGTCTGGGTGGAGAGGTCCTGCTCGCGCACCTCGAAGTCGTCGAGGCAGAGGCGGACCGGCAGCCCGCCCCCACCCTCGCCGACCCGGCGCCTCACACCGTTGAGGATCGTCTTCACCACGTCGAGGTCCAGGGGATCCCCGAAGCGGAAGGGGCGCGTCTCGTCCGGGCGGGGCTGCGCCACGCCCCGGGCCTGGGTCTCGTGCTCCCCCTCGCGACCGCGCCGCAGCTTGCCGTAGACCGACGCCAGAGCCTGGGCGCCGATCCGTCGGATCGCTCGGGGGGTGAGCTCCGGGCCCGCCTCGCCGGGGCGCAGGTAGCCCTCCCGGTTCAAGCTCTCCTCGAGGTCTCGGAGCCAGATGAGCGACAGTTGGGCATTCTCTCCGAGGATCTCGCGCAGCTGCTCGGGAGAGATCTGCTGTAGATTGCCGGCGCGCAGGTCGCGGGCGAGCTGCTGGAGCGCCTCCATCCGCTCCCGGATCTCCTGGGCGGTCTCGTAGTCGGCCGCCTCGGGACCCTGGAAGCGCGATCCCTGGCGCTCGAGAAAGCCCTCGAGGTCTCGCAGGCGGTCGAGCTCCTCGAGCAGCTCACGGAAGTCTTCGCCGGCCGCCTCGTCCTCGAACGCGTGGTTCCGGAACGCCTCGATGGCCTCGGAGAGCCGCGCGTGCTCGCTGTGGCGCTGGGTGAGGAACTCGTTCAGGCGTGCGGACTCGAAGCCGTATCGGGCCCGGAGGGCCTGCTCCTCGCGATCGAGGATGTCGTCCAGGCGACGGCGCAGGGCCTCGTCGGCCTGCTCCATGTGGTACTGCTGTTGGCGGGACTCCATCTGCTGGCGAAGCTCGTCCAGCAGCTCCTCGGTCCCCATCACCCGCATCTCCATCCCGGCCAGCTGGAAGCCCGATTGCCGCATCCACTCGAGGGCCTCGCGCACGTCGAGGCCCTCCATCATGAGGTCGGACAGCGCGTCCAGGACCTCGCGAGCGTCCAGGGAGAACTCGGCCTGGCTGCCGTCCCAGCGGCTGTAGCGGTGGATCTTCATGCGCGCGCGTACTGCGCCCCGCCCTGCGCGGTGGTCTTGTTGAGGCGATTGGACAGATGCAGCCCCTCGAGCACGAACTCGATGGCGGAGGCCAGGCGGGCCGGGGAGTCGCCGCCGGCCAGCCGCGCCGCGGCCTCCCGAAGTCCCGGAATCTCGTCGAGGCCCACCAGATACTCGGCCGAGGGCATCGCCGCCGAGACCTCGACGTTCCAGCCCTGGTTGAACGACTCCACCACCGAGGCCACTCCCTCGAGCGGGACACTGGCGTCGAAGACCACCCGGGTGGCCCGCCGCATCAGGTCGCGGACCACCTCCAACTCCGAGCGCTCCGCCCCCGCGTACTCCAGCTCGAGCTTTCCGGCCGTGGAGGTCTCGAGAGCGGCGAGGTCGGAGATCCGGGGCACCGCCTCGCTCTCCCCCGTGCGCAGGGCGCGGCGCACGGCGTTGGCGATCAGGGTCTCCAGATTGGAGATCGACATGCGCACGGACACGCCCGAGGTCTGGTTGACGTCCGGGCTGCTGCGCGCCTGGAAGGTGATCTCGGCCAGCACCTGCTCCATGAAGGGCGGCACGTGCACCGTGATGCCCGGCGCTCCGGGGCGGCGGGCCTCCTGGTGGACCACCGCCAGCTCGAGCTCCGGGGTCTGCGGGTAGTGGGTGCGGATCTGCGCCGCGTAGCGGTCCTTGAGCGGCGTGATGATGCGGCCCCGGCTCGTGTAGTCCTCGGGGTTGGCGCTGGCCATCACCAGCACGTCCAGGGGCAGCCGCACCCGGTAGCCCTTCACCTGGACGTCCCGCTCCTGCATCACGTTGAACAGGCCCACCTGGACCTTCTCCGTCAGATCCGGGAGCTCGTTGATGCAGAAGATGCCCCGGTGGGTTCGAGGCAGCAGCCCGAAGTGGATGGTGAGCTCGTCCGAGAGCGCTCGCCCCTCGGCGACCTTGATCGGGTCCACGTCCCCGATGAGATCCGCGATGGAGACGTCGGGGGTGGCCAGCTTCTCCACGTAGCGGTCGTCGCGATGCACCCAGGCGATCTCGGTCTCGTCCCCGCGCTCGGCCACGACCTGCCGGGCGAAGCGCGAGACCGGGGCGAAGGGGTCGTCGTGGATCTCGCTCCCCGCCACCTCCGGGATCCACTCGTCGAGGAGCTCCACGAGGGCGCGGATCATGCGCGACTTCGCCTGGCCCCGCTCTCCCAGGAAGATGAGATCGTGCCCGCACAGCAGGGCGTTCTCCACCGCCGGGATCACGGTCTCCGCGTAGCCGTGGATCCCCGGAAACAACGGCCGCCCCTCCCGGAGACGGCCCAGCAGGTTCTCGCGCAGCTCGGTGCGGATCGGGCGGCAGGACACCCCCTGCTCGCGCAGCTCTCCCCGGGTGCGCAGCGCCGGGGGGGATTCGGGCATCGGGACCTCCTGGGGTGGCCGCCGCGGCGGGGCGCCGACGGGCCGGTTCTGCGAGTGTTGCAGGGCCGGCTCAGTCCTGCGAGTCGATCCCCTGGCCGGTGAGCAGGCGAATGCGCCGCTGCATGATCTCCAGGCGCCCCCCGTCATCGACGTTCAGCCCCGGCGGGAGCCCGTTCCGGGCGATGCGCGCCGAGGTGGCCTCGATGCGATCGCGGTCCGTGGGGTGGCTCGAGAGGAACTCCGGCACCCCGCTGCCTCCCTCGGCCGCAGTGGTCTGGAAGAAGGCCACCAGTCCGCGCGGGTCGTACTCGGCCCTCGGCAGCAGGTCGACCGCGAAGTCGTCGGCCTCCGCCTCGGCCTCTCGGGTGAAGGTGTTCAGGTAGGCCATGCCCGCCAGCCCCCCGACCAGGTTGGCCGCGCCCGCCGCCGCGCTGCCGCCAGC
>JBDLIK010000005.1:0-18465 GCA_039714895.1 Myxococcota bacterium
ACCTGCTCATCAACGCCGTACACGCTCTGCCCGACGGGCTGGCCGAGCACAACGAGCTGCGAGTGGCCACCTGGCAGGCACGGGACGGTCAGGTCGTGGCCGAGATCTCCGGTGAAGACGTTCGGGTGGCGGCACGGACCGCGGCGACCCGGCGACGGTTCCGCTGCGCGACGCCCTCGGCCAGCCGAACCCTCCCTGCGACCAGAAGCCCGAGAACCCGACCACCGCGGGCTTCTCCCAGCGCCTGCGCTTCCGCGAGGACGCCACCCAGACCGTCCCCGGCGACCCCGCCAGCGGCCAGTTTCCCGAGTGGATCTGGATGGACAACGCCAGCAAGGACCAGCTCATCGGCTGGGTGCACGCCATGGGCGTCGTTCACGACGTGCTGCGTGACGATCCGGAGTTCCCGAAGCCCTTGCTGCGCCGGCTCGAGGAGGACGCCGCGCGCATGGCGCGCCGCCTGATGCGGGTGGCGGGCCCCCAGAACCTCGACCTCACCATCGTCGACGGGGACGGCTGCGCCACCACCTTCCACGACCTGCACCCCGACGAGCTCGAAGGGATCTCGGTGCCCGGCTTCGCCCTCCCGCTCATCGTGCTCGGGGCCGGCCAGGAGCCCTTCCCGCCCGGCGTTCGCGAAGACCTGCTGGCCTTCCGCAACGCCTTCAACGGCCTGCTGGCCCTCGCCACCATGCGCACCTTCTGCCATGTGAGCGGCGCCGACGACGTCTGCTCGTTCTACTACGACGAGCTGGTGGACACCCGCCGCTGGCCCGAGCAGCTGCTGCAGACCCCGATCTCTCTGCACGACCTCCCGGCGGGCTCCCAGAACGTGGTCTTCAACCTGCTGGGCTTCCCACGGGAGCTCGAAGCCCTCGGCTCCCTGGGCATCGACTTCAACTTCGAGACCAACTACTCGAACGTCAACATGGCCTTCGTGGGCTTCCACGGCCTGCTCCGCTACGAGCCGGACCCGGCGCTACGCGCCCTCTACGCCGAGGCCCTGGAGCGTTCGCTCTGGGACACGGGCATCGATCCCCGCCAGCCGCGCGTGCTGGGGCAGTCGTTCTTCGACTTCCTGTACGTGGGCCTGCGCGCAGACGGCACCGACCCGGAGACGGTGCTGCGCGGCGCCCGCACCCTCGCCGGGTTCGACCCTCCCCCGTACCGGAACCCCGTCCGTCTCAACTGTGACGTCGTGGAGATCCTGCTGCGGACCTGCCTGGGCGTGGACGGCACCCCCATCACCGTCGCCCCGGTTCTCGGACGGAGCGGGGCCCTGGTGGCCGTCGATCCGCTTCCCAAGCGCATCCGCCCGCCGTCCAACTTCGAGTGGCGCTCGAACCCCTACGCGATCAACGGGGGCGGGGGCGACCGGATCAACCCCGGCGGCGACTTCCGGGCCGCGTACTGGCTTGGCCGCTTTCTCGAGCGCGGTGCGGAGGGGGCCGCGAATCTGTCTCCCCACGCCCGGGGCCGCTAGAACCCCGCTCATCGGCCGCCGACCCCACGAACACCCGGGTGAGCCGCTCACCCAGCCGGTCCCTACCGACCTGCCCTGCGAGCCGACGTCGTGCCTCCACGTAGGGCGGCAGCTCTCGCAACCGGTCGGGAAGCCGGGGATGGATGGCCCGAACGACGCGCAACATGGAGGCCCCCGCTCTACGCTCTCGGCTGCCGCGCCGGGGGAGATCGAACGCCTCCACCAGGCGCTCCGGCAGGAAGTCGGCGGTGAACGCCCGGTACCGGCGCATCAGGGGACCGAGGACCGGCCACAGCGGACGCAACACGAAGTCGCCCATCTCGGCCGCCGCCGGGGTGACCTGGAGCAGGCTGCCGTCGAGCTGGCCCTCCACGTAGGACTGGAAGGCCGCGAAGTCGTCGGGCAGGACCGATTCGGGAATGCCGAACAGCGCCGCGAAGCGCCGGGTCTCCGCGTAGTAGCGTTCCTTCTCGTCGGCTCGGAGCGGTCGCACCACGGCTTCGAACATCCGCAGCGAGGTGTCCCAGAGCGTGGCGTGCACCCAGAGCAGCGCCTCCGGGTCGTTGGCGAGGTAACGCCCGTGCAGAGGCTCCGGCAGCTCGCCCTGCACCCGTTGGTGGACCGCGTGGACCCGGTGGGCTGATCGACAGGCCGCGTCGAGGTCGCCGAACACCATGGAGAAGACGTGGGCGAAGGTGCGTTGGAAGCGTCCGATGGGATCGTCGCGGGTGCGCGAGTGATGGTCGATGGCGGTGGCCACCCAGGGGTGGGCGAGCTGGAGGAGCGCGGCACGGCCGGCGCCGAGGAAGACCGCACTGGAGCGGTTCACCTCCCAGACCTTGGAGTGCGGACCGAAGATGCCCTCCCGGGGATCCAGGACGCTGCGCCGCAGCTCCAAGAGCTGCAGCTCGAGGGCCGCCCGATCCACCGCGGGCGCGGATCGGCGACCGAAGCTTCGCGATTCCACCGAGCCATTCTAACCGACCCCCAGCACCTCGCGTTCGTAGGCTTCGAGATCGTGTGAGCACCAGCAGCCGCATCAGGCCATGTAGAGGCCGCCGTTCACGTCGAGGGCCACGCCGTTGATGTAGGAGGCCTCGTCGGACGCCAGGAAGGCGATGGCGGCGGCCTGCTCCTCGGGACTGGAGAGACGCGGAATCGGCATGAAGTAGCGATAGGCCTCGATCCGCTTGCGCCGCAGCTCGGCCTCCTCGGGGCTCGGAGCCTGCGAGACCCCGGCGGCCCGGATCATCGGGGTGTCCACGCCGCCGGGACAGATGGCATTCACCCGAACCCCCCGGCGGCCGTAGTCGTAGGCGAGATGCCGGGTGAGCCCCAGCAGGCCCGCCTTGCTCGCCGAGTAGGCGGGGCCGGCGTTGGCGCTCTTGGAGCGTCCCGCCAGGGAGGAGACGTTCACCACCGCCCCCCGTCCCCGCTCGGCCATGCCGGGCAGCACCGCCCGACAGAGCAGGAAGGGGCCCGTGAGATTCACGGCGAGCACGAGCGCCCAGCGCTCGTCGTGGAGGTCCTCGATGCCCTCGGCCCCGGCGGTGTCCCCGATCCCCGCCACGTTGGCGAGCACGTCCACGGGGCCGAGGGCCCGCTCGGAAGCCGTCACCGCCCGGGCCACCGCCCCGCTCTCGGAGACGTCGCAGGGGAAGACGGCGCCCTTGCCGCCCAGCGCCTCGATCTCCCGGAGGGTCTGCGAGAGACCGGCCTCGTTCCGGTCGAGGGCGCCCAGCGAGGCGCCCTCCCGGGCCAGACGCAGGGCGGTCGCCCGACCGATGCCGCTCGCCGCACCGGACACCAGCGCCACCCGTCCTTCGAATCTCATCGGGGGCGGTCGCCCACGACGGTCACGCGCTCCATCACGCGTTGCTGGGGCCAGTAGTCGGACGAGGCGTAGTGCTGCACGGCGCGGTTGTCCCAGAATGCGATGGAGTCCACATCCCAGCGGAAGCGGCACTGGTACTCGGGAGTGCTGGCCTGACGACACAGGTGCTCGAGCAGGCGCCGGCTCTCCTCGGCCTCCATGCCCACGATGTGGCTGGTGAAGATGGCGTTCACGTAGATCCCCTTGCGGCCGGTCTCGGGATGGGTGCGGACCACCGGATGCTCGACTGCGGGATACTCGGCCTGCTTCCGGGCGAGTTCCTCCTTCGAGAGCAGGAAGCCGAAGGACTGGGTGAAGTCGTGCACCGCCTTGCGGCCCTCGATCTGCTCCTGGACCGGTTCGTCGAGACCTTCGTAGGCGGCCACCATGTCCGAAAACAAGGTGTCGCCTCCGACCGCCGGGACCTCCCGCGCGCGCAGCACGGAGCCGAGGGACGGCTCCTCGCGCCAGGTGACGTCGCTGTGCCAGATGTTCTCGACCCCCACCGTCTCCTCGTCCTTGGCGAAGCAGATCACCTCGGGAAAGCCCTCCACGTGGGGAAGGAACGGGTGCACCTCGAGCTCTCCGAAGCGTCGGGCAAGCTCCACGTGCTGCTCGGTGTCGATGGCCTGGTCCCGGAAGAAGAGCACCTTGTAATCGAGGTGGGCCCGCCGGATCTCGTCGAAGGCCTCATCGTCGAGCTTGCCCAGGTCCACACCGTGCACCTCCGCTCCGATGGTGGGCGAGAGGGGCCGCAGCTCGATGCGCTGGTAGGAGATCGAAGCGAGCCGCGCGCGCTCCGCCTCCAGGAAGCGGCGGGGACCCGCCTGGATGCCGAGGTCGGTGGCGAGCATGGCGGCTTCCTCACGCTTCGGACGCCGGAGGGAAGGACACGCCGGTCCCCCCCACTCCACAGTAGCCGTGGGGGTTCTTGGCGAGATACTGCTGGTGGTAGTCCTCGGCGTAGTAGAACTCGGGCGCGTCGAGGATTTCGGTGGTGATGGCGCCGCGGCCCGCTCGTTCGAGCTGCTTCTGATACGCCTCGCAGCTCTCGAGGGCGTCGCGGCGCTGGGCGTCGCTCGTGGTGTAGATCCCGGAGCGGTACTGGGTGCCGAGGTCGTTGCCCTGACGCATCCCCTGGGTGGGGTCATGGCCCTCCCAGAACAGCCGCAGCAGGGCCTGGTAGGACGTCCTCGCGGGATGGAAGATCACCTGCACGACTTCGTTGTGACCCGTAAGGCCGGTGCAGACCTCTTCGTACGTCGGGTTGCGGGTCGCGCCGCCCGCGTAGCCCGCCGCGGAGGACCAGACGCCCTCGGCCTGCCAGAACTTCCGCTCGACGCCCCAGAAGCAGCCCATGCCGAAGAGCGCCCGGCAGGTGTCGTCGGGAAACGGCCCGGCGAGGGGTGCGTCCAGCACGTAGTGGCGAGGGGCGACCGGCATCTGCTCGCTGCGCCCGGGGAGGGCCTCGCCGGCCGTGGGCAAGCGGAGTCTGCTACCGAGCGGGCGCATCCCGACCTCCTGTCCGGGGAGCATACTGCGTCCTCCGAAGCGCCCCACCCTCGCCGCAAATGGCTAGGATTCCGGGGTGCGGATCGCCACCTGGAACGTGAATGGCTTGCGAGCCCGCCTCGACTTCGTGCTCCATTGGCTTCTCGATCGCCAGCCCGACGTCGTGGGCCTCCAGGAGCTCAAGCTCACCGACGCCCAGTTCCCTCGCGAGGAGCTCTCCGCCGCCGGATACCACGCCGTCAGCCACGGACAGAAGGGCTGGAACGGCGTGGCGATCCTGAGTCGCAAGCCGCTGCGCGTCGTCCAACAGGGCCTTCCCGGACAGGAGGCGTTCGGGGCGCGACTGCTCACCGCCGAGGTCGAGGACCTCGAGTTCACCACCGTCTACTGCCCCAACGGCAAGCACATCGGCCACGACGACTTTCCGCGCAAGCTGGCCTGGTTCGACGCCTTGGCGGGTTACCTCGCCGAGGCCCGGGACCCCAAGCGGCCCGCAATCCTGTGCGGAGACTTCAACCTCTGCCCCTCCGGGCTGGACAGCTGGGATGAGGAGCACCTGGCAGGCGCGATCTTCCACACCGAGGACGAGCGGGTCCGTTGGCAGCAGCTCTTGGACTGGGGATGGGTGGACCTGTTCCGGGAGCGCCATCCCGACGAGCGTGCCTTCTCGTGGTGGGACTACCGGGGCGGAGCCTTCCATCGGGGTCAGGGACTGCGCATCGACTTCCTGCTGGGCACGCCCCCGCTGTTGCCCCGCGTCCAGGAGGTCCAGATCGACCGCGACTACCGCAAGAAGAAGGACGGCCTCACCGCGTCGGACCACGCACCCGTCATGGCCGACCTCGGCTGAAGGCACCCCGACAGCGCCTTCCTTCCGTCGACGACGACCTCCGCCGCGCGAGAAGCCGCGCTACCGGGCCGCGCCTCCCGGCGGCCCGCCCCGGATCCGCTCGCGCATGGCCTCGAAGGGCCAGGGGTCGCGCCAGCCCCCGCCGAACTCGTCTGGCGTGATCCGCTCCAGCCACCAGGTGACGCCAAGCTCTGCGTAGGGGCGCATCCGCGCCAGGGCCTCATCGGGACCCCGAGAGCGCGGCGAAGCGACGTGGACGACGTCGAAGGGACCGGGGTCGCTGCGTTCCTCGCGCACCCAGCGCATCAGCGAGCGCAGCTCTTCGAGGTCGTCCGGCGGGTCGCTCTGAAACAGCGGGAACACGCCGTCGAAGCGTGCGGCCCGGCGGACCGGGGCACGACGGCGTCCGCTGGCAGCCAGCCAGATCGGGATGCGCGGTCTCTGGAGCGGCGTGGGACGGAAGCCGTCACTCTCGACGCGGTGGTGGCGACCCTGCACCGACAGCGGCTCCCCGCTCCACAGGCCGGTCAGGATCTCGAGCGCCTCGTCGAGCCGCTCGGCCCTGCGTCGCAGGTCCATCTCCTCTCCGAAGGCGCGCCACTCGGCGTCGGCGCCCCCCGCGCTGCCGAGGCCCGCACCGAAGACCAGACGCCCGCCGGAGAGACGGTCGAGGGAGACGGTCTCCCGTGCGACCTTCCAGGGTCGCCGTCGTGCCAGGGGAGTCACCAGGGCACCGATCCGGATCCGGGAGGTCGCCAGGGCGATGGCGGAGAGCGCCACCCAGGGGTCGACGGTCTCCACCAGCCAGGCGCGCGCGATGTGGTCCCACACGAAGAAGCCGTCCCAGCCCGCCTGCTCCGCGTCGCGCGCCAGATCGGCGAGCCGGGCCGCGTCTCCGAAGGCACCGAAGTTGGGGAGATACACGCCCTGCTTCACGCCCTGACCGTCCCGGAATTCTCCTCGATCACGGCCAGCACCCGACCCGCCTCCACCTGCTCCCCTTCCCGGGCGCGCAGCTCCACGATGCGTCCGCCCGAGTCTGCTGTGACCTCGTGCTCCATCTTCATGGCCTCGAGGATCAGCAGGACCTGCCCGACCTCCACCCGGTCGCCCACGGCCACCCGCACCTCCCGCACGACCCCAGGCATCGGGGCGACCAGGGAGCTCGCGTCCCGCTCGTCCACGCCATCGGGAAAACGATCCACCTCACGAAGGACCGAGGCTCCCAGCGCACTGTCCACGTAGTGAATCGGGCCCTCTCGGTGGACCGCATAGCGACGCCGCACTCCTTCCCACTCCAGATCCACCGCGTCGGCGCCATCGCTTGCGAGCCGCGCCGGCGACGCCTCGCCCTCTCCCACCCGCAGCTGGAGCCCGGTGCGGGTGAAGCGGTAGCCCACCCGCAACCGCCCGCTCGGCGCTTCGTACTCGCTCTCCTGAAACGCCGTGGGATTGTTGCGCCATCCCGAAGGCAGGCTGGCGAGCACCCCAGCCGCACTCCGGCGCCGGGCCTGGTGCGCCAACGCGGCCGCGGCGGCGTGCACGCGATCCGCATCGGCGTCGGCCAGCGGCGCACCGAGCACGGCCGCGGGATGGCGCGCGAGGAAGTGTGTGTCCGTCTTGCCTGCGAGGAACTCGGGGTGGCGCAGGATCCGAACCAGCAGATCGCGGTTGGTGCGCAGCCCGTGAACCCGCAGCCCGGCGAGCGCCGCCGACAGGCGTCCCGCAGCTGCGCTCCGGGTGGGCGCATGGGCGACGAGCTTGGCGAGGAGCGGATCGTAGTGGATGCCCACCGTGCTGCCGCTCTCGATCCCCGAATCCATCCGAACCTTCGGGCTGACGGCGGGCTCGAAGCGGTGGACCGTGCCGGTGGAGGGCAGGAAGTCGTTGCAGGGGTCCTCGGCATAGAGGCGAGCCTCGATGGCGTGGCCCCGCGGCGCTGGCAGCTCCTCCTGCCGGGGAAGGGGGGCCCCCTGCGCCACCTCGAGCTGCAGCTGCACGAGATCGAGGCCGGTGATGCTCTCGGTGACCGGATGCTCCACCTGCAGCCTCGTGTTGACCTCCAGGAAGAAGAACCGCTCCTCGTCGAGCAGGAACTCGACGGTGCGAGCGCCCTCGTACCCCAGGGCTTCACCGACCGCCACCGCGGCGGCGCTCATCTCGGCGCGCAATGCCGCGTCGAGGGCGAGACTGGGAGACTCCTCGATGATCTTCTGGTAGCGCCGCTGGATCGAGCACTCCCGCTCATGGAGATGCACCACGCGCCCGTGGGAATCCCCGAAGATCTGGATCTCCACGTGGCGCGGCGCTTCGAGATAGCGCTCCAGGAAGACGGCATCGTCTCCAAAGGCGGCCAGTGCCTCCCGCTGGGCGGAGGCGATGGCGGAGGAGAGCTCCTCGGGTGCGCGGACGACGCGCATCCCCTTGCCCCCACCCCCGGCCGACGCCTTCACGAGCAACGGGTAGCCGAGGGTGGCCGCCGCCTCGAGGACCCCGGCACGATCCTCCTCCGACACGGGCGCGCTGGGCACCACCGGCACACCGGCCTTCTCCATTCGGGTCTTCGCGAGGGTCTTCGAGCCCATCGCCGCGATCACCTCCGGCGAGGGGCCGACGAAGAGGAGTCCAGCGTCGCCGCAACGCCGGGCGAAGGCGGGGCTCTCGGCCAGGAAGCCGTAGCCAGGGTGGACGGCGTCGGCGCCGGTGCACCGCGCGGCGGCCACCAGGGCTGCGCCGTCGAGATACGTCTCGCTCGGCGCCGCACCGCCCAGGGGAACCGCTTCGTCCGCCTCACGCACGAAAGGCTCTCCCCGGTCGGGCTCGGAGAAGACCGCCACGCTCGGCAACCCGAGCTCCCGACAGCTGCGGAAGATGCGGCGCGCGATCTCCCCGCGGTTGGCCACGAGAAGCTTTCCGATCTCCCTCACATCCGGAAGACTCCGAAGCCCCCTCGGACTCCCTCCACCGGGCTGCCGTGAACCGCCGAGAGCGCGAGGCCGAGCACCGTGCGGCTGTCCCGGGGATCGATGATCCCGTCGTCGAAGAGCCTGCCGCTGGTAAAGGCCGCCAGCGACTCCCGCTCGATCTGCTCTTCCACCGCCTGGCGCCGACGGTCGTCCGCCTCCTCGTCGAAGGCTTGTCCCCGGGCCTCGGCGGCCTGGCGCGCCACGATCGAGAGGGTGCCGGCCAGCTGCTCGGCACCCATCACCGCCGTCTTCGCGTTGGGCCACACGAACAAGAAGCGCGGGTGGTAGGCGCGACCGCACATGCCGTAGTTCCCGGCTCCGTAGGAGCCCCCCACCTGCAGGGTCAGCGCGGGAACCCGACTGTTGGAGACGGCATTCACCATCATGGCCCCGTGCTTGATGATGCCGCCCTGCTCGTAGTCCCGCCCCACCATGTACCCGGTCACGTTCTGCAAGAACACGAGGGGCACGTCGATCTGATTGGCGAGCTGGATGAACTGGGCGGCCTTCTGGGACTCCTCCGAGAAGAGCACGCCCCGCTCGTTGGCGAGGATTCCCACGTCGAAGCCGTGGATGCGCGCCCAGCCCGTGACCAGGTTCTGGCCGTAGAGGGGCTTGAACTCGTCGAAGCGGGAGCCGTCGACGATCCGCGCGATCACCTCCCGGATCGCGAAGGCCGTCTTGAGGTCGGCCGAGGCGACCCCGAGCAGCTCCTCGGGATCGTAGAGAGGCGCCAGGGCGGCAGCCGCTGGGCCCGGCCCGAGCTTTCGCCAATGCAGACGCCCGACGATCTGGCGGCCGAGACGCAGGGCATCCGTCTCGTCTCGGGCCATGTAATCCGAGAGCCCCGAGGTACGCGAGTGCATCTCGGCCCCCCCGAGCTCTTCATCGCTCGACTCCTCGCCGGTGGCCATCTTTACCAGCGGCGGGCCTCCCAGAAAGACCTTGGCGCGCTCCTTCACCATCACCACGTAATCGGACATCCCCGGCAGATAGGCACCCCCCGCCGTGGAGTTGCCGAAGACCAGTGAGATGGTGGGGATGCCTCGGGCCGAGAGGCGGGTCAGGTTGCGGAACATCGCGCCGCCGGGCAGAAACACCTCCGACTGACGCGGCAGGTCGGCCCCGCCGGACTCCACCAGAAACAACAGCGGAAGCCGATTCTCCTCGGCGATCTCGTAGGCGCGCAACATCTTGGCGAGCGTGTAGGGATTGACGGCACCTCCCCGCGCGGTGGGATCGCTGGCGAGGACGAGGCACTCCACACCGGAGATCACCCCCACCCCGGTCACCAGACTTGCCCCCACGACGTACTCGGTCTCGGCGGCCGCCACCGGCGAAAGCTCCAGGAAGGGAGCATCCCGATCGAGGAGCAGCTCGATGCGCTCCCGCGGCAGCCACTTCCCGCGTTGGTGATGCCGCTCCACGTAGCGCGCCCCACCGCCGGCTCGCGATTCCGCGAGCAGATTCGAAAGCTCCGCGAGCCGTGCCAGCATGGCCTGGCGATTGTTCTGGTAGGGGGTCGACGCGGGATCCAGGCTCGAAACGAGCGCCGACATCGGGCCAGCTCTCCGACGGTGGGATTGGGGCCCGGGGACAGTGCGGGGCCCGAAGCACCGTGTCAAGGCCGCGCACTCGCTCCGGCGCACCGCCTCCCGTACCCTTTTTGCCTCGGTATGGCGAAGCGTCGCACGCTGCTGCGGGTCCTCCTCCCGCTACTCACCTTGGCCGGGGCCGAGCTCGTCCTGCGGACCTTCACGGATCCGGGCTTCGGGCAGCGGCGCCTCGAGCTGCTCAGCTGGATGAGTGAGGATCCCGTGCTCGGGTCGGCGAACGTGCCCGGGTTCGAGGCGGGAGGGATCCGCATCAACGCCCTGGGGCTGCGGGGTCCCGAGCTCCGCGACCTGGCGTCGCGACGCCCTCTGCGGATCGTCTCCCTCGGTGACTCGGGAACGTTCGGGATCTGGCTCGGGGAAGCCGACTCCAGCCAGCCCCTCGCCGCTCTGCACTTCGATGGCTATCCCGAAGCGCTGCGCACGCTCGTCGGAGAGCGCGCCGAGGTGATCAATGCCGGCGTGGCAGGCTACACCTCCTCCCATGGGCTGCGCCAACTCGTCACGAAGCTCCTGGAGCTCGAGCCGGACGTCGTGACCGTCCGCTTCGGGGTGAACGATCTGAAGATCTCGCGCGGTCCCCAGCGGCGGGTGGAGGAACCCCCCAGCCCATGGCTTCGGAGCCTGCTCTACGCGTCCTTCGAGCTCCGCCTCACCCGGCTCGGACTCACCGCGTATCGGCGCGCGAGCTTCCTGCATCCACGCCCGGGCAGCCTCAAGGCAGTGGACCTGGCGCGATTCCGGGAGAACCTGGAACGCTTCGTCGAGCTATCCCGCCAGGAGGATTTCCATCTGCTCTTCGTAGAGTACGTGCTGCGCCCTCTGGAGCTGGGGGAGCATCCCCACCACGAGGCCATCTACCGCAAGGGGGGGCTCCCGAGCCTCGAAGCCTTCCATCGGGAGCACCAACGCTACCAGGCCGTCGTCCGCGAGCTGGCCGTGCGAGAGGGCATCCCGCTGGTGGAGACCCGGGACGCGCTGACGTCGTCCTCGGAGCTCGGGTTCAGCGCACCGGACTTCACCCATCCGAACGCCTACGGAGCCGAGCAGATCGCCCGGGCCCTCGAGCGCGCGCTGGTCGAACTCGGGTGGCTCCCTCGGGCCCCGGCGGACGTCGGCCATCCCTAGACGGCTTCGTCGAGGAGCTCGATGAGGCGGGCCCGCATCCGCCGCGGGGGCAGGATCTCCTCCAGGGAGTCGACCTCGAGCGCCCGCTCGACGGTGTGCACCCCATCGAACTCCCGGGCCATCTCGTCCTGCTTCTCGAGCAGGACCTCCTGCTCCACGCGCTCCAGCGCCTCCCGGGCCTCCGGGCCCGGGCGATTGCGAAGGTCCTGGCGCAGCGCATCGAGGCGGGGGTCGACCCCGGCGCGCGCCCGGACCTCCCGGGCGAACACCACCTTGGCGGCGGGACCCCCGCCGATCACCGATGCGTAGGAGCCTTCGAGGGCCGCCGCCCGCAGGCCGGGGTTGAGGGCACGCGAGAAGACCACGTAGGCGCCGCCGTGGTAGCGCGAAACCACCAGGAAGAGGATCGGCCCTTCGAAGTTCACCACCGCCCGGGCGATCTCCGCCCCATGCTCGAGCTGTAGCTTCCGCATCGACTCCGGCGAGCCGTCGAAGCCCGAGAGATTCGCCAGAATCACCACCGGTCGGTTGCCGCTGGCCGCATTGAGCGCGCGGGCCACCTTCTTGGAGGACTGGGGGAACAGCGTCCCCGCCGCCCAGGCGTCCGGCCCGTCCGAGGGTCGGTATCCCTCCCGCGTGACGCTGCGGCTCTCGATGCCGATCAGGCTGATGGCGTGACCCCCCAGATGGGCGTCCCAGACGATCGCGGTCTCGGCTCCCACCCAGCCCCGCCAGCGTTCCAGGAAGCCTCCGTCCTGGTCCGCCAGGGCGCGCATCAGCGCGCGCATGGAGAAGGGGCGCTTGCGCTCGCGGTTCGAGGCATCGTCGAAGATCTCCGCGATGGTCGAGTAGCCGAGGCCGTCCTCCTCCCGATAGGGCTCGAGGGTGACATCTCGATCCGCGGCATCCTGGGTGATGAGCGCTCGCACCCTCTCTTCACCCGGCACCCGGTAGGAATAGCGGTAGTGCTCCGAGAGGGTGTGGTAGGCGTCGAGGAAGTCATGGGCGAAGTACTGGGCCTCGCCGTTGGGCCCCATCACGTGCTCGTAGCCGCCGATCGCCGATTCGTCTTCCCCGGCGACGCTGCCGGAGGCCTCGAGGGCCGCGCGGCCCGTGAGCACCATGGATCCACCGGGCATCATGATCAGCGCTCCCCGGTCATGCATCAGCATCGTGGCGAGCGCGTCGAAGTAGCTCTGGGCTCCGACGTTGACGCCGTGGACGATTACGTGGATCACTCCGCCCGCCTGGGTGAAGGTCACGATCCGCCGCACCACCCGGGCGGTGGCGTCGAGGTTCTCAGTGCCGCTGTCCATGGCGATCCGCGCGCCGCTCGAGACGGGGATCCATTCCACGGGCACACCCTGACGCTCAGCGAGATCGATGGCTGCCACGATCCGCTCGCACTCGGCAGGCCCCAGGGACCCCATCCCCTGGGTGGGATCCGAGAGGACCATCACACGCGTGAGCCCCTCGGGAACCTTCTCGGTGGGCGTGCTCAGCACGCCGAAGACGATCGCACTGGCGTTGCGCCCCAGCGGACGGCCGGCCACGCACACCGGACGCACGCCCTCCTCGTGCGCCTCCACGTCCCACTCTTCGAAGCGACCGCGGAGCGGGAGGGAGGCACCGTCCCGGACGGCGAAGCTGCCACCCCCGTCCCCGGTGAGGAGTCGCAGGATCTCGTAGGGATAGAGCAGGCCCCGCCGACGCGATTCGGCCAGACGGCGTTCCATGCGGGTTGCCATCTGCAGAGGCTCGTGGCGAGGCTCCCGCCAGGAGAGCTCCATCTGCGAGCCCGTGGGATCCGAGATCACGATCTCCACCGGCTCCGCGATTCGCTCCGGAATCTCCGGATTGAGCAGACGCAGACGCACCACCACCTTGTCGAGACCCAGGTGGCGCGTGGCCGGGTGCAGCTTGCGCGCGAGGTCACCCGCCACCGCGTCGTCGAGGATCACCTCCGGGGCCACGAACAGGCACAGGCGGTTCCACTGCAGGCGCCGGGCCGGGTCGATCGCTCCCAGAATCGCTCGCAGCCGCCGCGTCGCCTCGAAGAAGGCGTTCTCGAAGGCGGGAACGAAGAGCTCTGCCTCCTGCCCCTCGGACTCGGGGGCCAGACCGCGCACCTCGGACAGCACGAAGATGCGCTCGTCCTCCGGGTTGTCCCGATGGCGCCCACGGAAGCAGTAGAGATCTTCGCCGCCCGGCAGCCTCTCGAGATCGAAGCGACGCAGTCGGGCGAGGTCGATGCGCTCTGCCACCGCGGGATGAAGGCCGTGCAGATCCTCTCGGACGAACACTCCGCCCTCACCGCGCTCCAGGGTTTCGTGCCAGTCCTCGCCCCCCTCCTGCCCCAGGCAGGTGAGCGTGAGGCGGCGCAGCGCGGAAACGTCCTCGAGCCAGCGACGGACGCTGCGAAGCACGCGCGGCCGGGCGCCCGCATCCACGCCCCCCACGAAGATCTCCAGCTGGTCGACCTGACCTCCGGGCCGCTGGCTCACCTCGGCTTCGACCATCCGGGTGAGGGTGACCAGGGCCTGTTCCAGCTTCGCCCGGGCGCACGCCGCGCCCAGGACCAGCCGACCGTCCTCGAGCTCGACCCGCTCCACCGCCGTCTCTCCGACCCCGCCCCCGGCACGGCGCAACGCCCCGCCCGGGAGGTAGATCCGGTGCAGGTGGGCGGCCAGGGCCACCGCACGGCGGCGGGCGTCCCGGTGGCTGACGTCCCGGCCCACGCGATCGAAGACCACTCGGGGTGCCGATGCCAGCTCGCGCAGCACCGCCGCGGGCAGGGGAGCCGGCCCCGCCTGGGCGGCCGGCAGCCACTCCTCCACGGCCTTGCTGGTACGCTCGGCCTCCCGCGCGATCTCGGGCGACTGCAGGATCTGATAGCGGGCGTCCAGGGCGGCGTCCGCCAGCGTGTCCGAGACGAGGCCGCGCATGGCCACCAGGCTCGAGAGCGCGTCGGCGAGCTCGTGGTCATCCTCCAGGCGCACGCCGCTGCGCGCCAGGGCCCCCACGCGGCGGACCAGACCGAGCCCGAGGCGCCGCCGCAGCTTGGAGGTCCGCTGGGTGGCGAGCAGTCGCAGCATCGCCCGTTCGAGGGCATCCCGTGCTTCGAGCGTCTCCACGCCGTAGTGGGAGAGGGCGCGGCGTAGCAGCACCAGGAACTCCTCGGCGATGCCCGCGCCGCCTGCGCGCAGCCGGCGTACGTACATGCGAAGCCGAGCGTAGTTCGAGGGACCGTCGGGGCCGGAGGACGATGCGCGGGCGGCCCGGATGAACAGCCGCTCCACGTCGGCAAACGCCACCAGCTCCCGCCGCACGCTGGCCAGCTCACGACGGAACTCTCCAGAGACGTCCTCCGGAAGCGGCGCCTCCAAGAAGGCCAGCAGCCGTTCGCCCCGGGCCTCGTTCACGTCGTAGCCGAGGAGCACCCGACGGATCTCGCCCCGGGCTGCGGCCAGGGCAGCCCAACGTTCCTCCGGAGCTGCCCGGTCCGCTTCGCGCAGGCGCGCGCGCAGGCGCCCGTCCCGCCGGCGCGGCTCGCTGACCAGCAGGCTCAACGGGTCCTTCTCCGGCGGCAGGACCGTGCGCGGGGACCGCGCCCCGCCCGTCTCCCCTTCCCCCGGCTCGAGGACCAGGAGCAGATCGCCCGCGCGCACCTGCCGACCCCGGGCCGCGCGGATCTCCCGCACCACTCCGCCGACGGGCGCGCGGAAGGCGATCTCGGTCTTCATCGCCTCCAGCAGGCCGAGCGAGTCCCCCGCCTTCACCCGGTCGCCCACGCTCACGTGGAGGGCCACCACCATGGCGGGGGATGATGCTCGCACCTGTCCGGCGGTATGGGATCCGAACCGGTGGGCGTGCCCCTCGATCTCCACGCGCAGGCCGCTCTCGTCGGAGTCGTGGAGGATCCGGTAGGTCTCACCGGCGAGCACCAGCCGCGCCGAGTGGGAGCTCTCCTCCCGGAGCGTCGCCGTGGCCACCCGCCCGTCGAGATGCACCCGGTAGCGCCAGGAGCCCACCGCGAATACGTGAAGCGGGTAGCACTCCCCGCCGGTGGTGAGGTCGAAGCGTTGGCCCGCCGAGGGTGGGATCTGTGTGGGGCTCACGCTGGAGGGGTCGGAGTAGAAGTACTCGCGCACCGCCTGACGGGTCCGCTGATACGAGAGGATGGCTGCCGCCAGGAGGGCCGGGGCCGCCAGGGGCGGCGAGCGCCGACGGCGGCTGGTGAAGCGATCGAGCCAGGTGGTGTCGACGCCGCCGCTCTTCAGCTCCTTGGCCTGCAGGACGTCGAGCAGGAACCCCTTGTTGGTGACCCCGCCCTCGATCACCACCTCCAGATCGGTGAGAGCCGCCTCCAGCCGCGCGATCGCCTCCGCGCGCGTGGCACCGGCAGCGATCACCTTGGCGATGAGCGAGTCGAAGGCGGCGGGGATGACGCTTCCCGCCGCCACGCCGCTGTCGACGCGGAGCCCGGGGCCGAGGGCTGCGTCGAAGCGGGCCACCCGACCCGGCGCGGGAGCGAACTCCGCCTCTGGATCCTCGGCGCACAGCCGCGCCTCGATGGCCGCGCCGCGCCGCACGCCCTCGACCTCCTCCAGGCTCTCCCCCCGGGCGATACGGATCTGCAGCTCCACCAGGTCGAGGCCGGTCACCATCTCGGTGACCCCGTGTTCCACCTGCAGGCGGGGGTTCACCTCGAGGAGCGCGTAGTTGCGTCCCTCCACCAGGAACTCGACGGTACCGAGCCCCGAGTAGCCGGCGGTCTGGGCCACGCGGACCGCCGCTTCCTCCATCGCCTCGGCGAGCCCCACGGCCAGCCCGGGGGGAGGCGTCTCCTCCAGCACCTTCTGATGACGCCGCTGCACCGAGCAATCGCGCAGGCCAAAGGAGCGCACCTGCCCGTGGAGATCGCCTGCGATCTGGACCTCGACGTGCCGGCCCCCGACCACGCGCCGCTCGACGAACAGACGATCATCTCCGAAGGCAGCGCGGGCCTCCTCCGAGGCTGAGCCAAACGCTTCCTCGAGGTGCCGCGCTCGGGCGACGACCCGGATGCCGCGGCCGCCCCCTCCCGCCGCGGCCTTGAGGACCACCGGATAACCGAGCTGCTTGGCGGCCCCGCGCGCGGCCTCCAGGTCCTCGAGCGGTCCTCCGCTCCACGGCGTGACGGGCACCCCCACCCGCTCGGCCAGACGCTTGGCGGAGATCTTGTCCCCCAGGCCCCGCAGCGTCTCCGCCCCGGGTCCCAGCCAGACCAGACCCGCCTCGGTCACCGCCTCGGCGAAGGCGGGATCTTCGGCCAGAAAGCCCCAGCCAGGCCACACCGCGTCTGCCTCTCCCTCCCGCAGGGCGGCGAGGACCCGCCCGACGTCCAGATAGGCCTCGCCCTCGTGCCCGGGCTCGGCGAAAAGCTCGACGGCACGATCCGCATGGCGCACGAACGGCGCATCGCGCTCGACCCGCGTGTAGAGCACGAGCGCGCGCAGCTCGCTCTGCTCGCGACGGCGCAGGGCCTTCACGGTCCGCAGGCAACGCATCGCCGCCTCACCCCGGTTGACGATCCCGAGACAGCGAATGGCGCGTGATCCCCGCTTCATGGCAACAGCGCGGCGAACGCCGCGAAGCGCCCGTGATGCGAGAACGAGAGGGGCAGCGCGGTCGCCCGCCCCGCCACGCGCAGCCGGGGCAGCCGGGCCACCCGGTCGAAGTCGAGCGCGTCCGTCGGAAGCTCCAGGGCGCGCGCCAGGCCGACCCGCGCCAGCCGCCGAGCCTCGTGGGAGGCACGCCGGGGATCGTTCGGCCCGTCCGGAACGGGACCCACCGCCGCGAGAGGAACGCCGTGTTCTCCCGCCACCCCGCTCACGGCGTGCACCAGGCACGGGCCCACCTCGGCCCGGACCCACAGCCGGCGCGATCCGTGTCGAACGCTCCCCCAACAGGTGCCGGCCTGCACGGGCAGTCGGGTCTCGAAACGACGCGGCGAGAACGGAACCCGGGGATCCAGCCGACGCAGCGCCTTGAAGGCCGCTTCCTTGGCGGCCCACAGCACCCAGCGATCGCGATCGGGTGCGAGGCTCCCCGCGAGCCCGGCTCGCTCTTCGGAAGTGAAGACGCGGTGGTCGAAGCGAGGGTGGAGACCTTCTGCGCGGCTCTCCGGGTCCTCGAGGTCGACGACGTCATTGCCCAGCACGGGCGGGCGCCTCCCAGATGCGAGCCGGCGCCCTTGCCGGCGGGGGCTGGCACGCGGCCTCCAGGCTGGCGAGCCGGCCGAGGACCTGACGGGTGAGCTCGAGGGACCGTCGCAGGCCCCGCGCCTCCGAGCGCGGGTCGAAGAGCGCGAGCCTCACCTGGAAGCGCTCCCCCCGGCGCGGTAGATCGCTGAAGGAGTCCTGGCCGACCCCGCGCAGATGAACGCACAGCACGCGACAGCCGGAGACAGCCCCCAGGATGCGACCCACCCCATAGGTGCGCGCCTGGGCGTCCACCCCTCCCGTCCGGCTGCGCCCCCCCTCCGGGAAGACCAGCACCGACTCGCCGCGCTCCAGCAGGTGGCGCAGACGCGCGAGGGTCTGCGCCGAACGGCGCCGGTCACCTCCCCGCCGGATGGGCACGCACTTGAGGAGCCAGGCCAGCGCTCCCCGGGAAGAGGTCGAGGCGAACAGGCTCTCCTCCGGAACGTTCCAGGGAAACTCGCGGAAGTGGCGCCACCACCAGAACGGTCCCCCCAGCGCCCAGGCCACCAGCGCGGAGTCGATGAGCGTCAGGTGGTTCGGACAGACCAGCAGCGGACCGGGCGCCTCGGCGCGCAGGCGCCGGTACTCGGCGCGCACGGAGCCCAGATCCTCGATGCGATAGCGGCCCGCGAGGCGCAAGAGTGCCAGCGACGCTGCCATCCACAGCGGGGACAGGAGCCACGAGACCGCGCGCTGGACCGCCAGGGCCCGACGCTCTCGCGCAGCGAGGCTCATGCGCTTCCTAGCCGAGCTTCCCGACGATCAGCCGCACGGCGTCCCCCACGGTGTTCACCC
>JBDLIK010000006.1:0-18171 GCA_039714895.1 Myxococcota bacterium
GCCTCGACGTACCTTCAGGTACGCCTTCGGCGACCTCCAGTCCGGGGGCCGCGAATCTCCGGCACGCTCTGCGCCCTCGCGACGAGGGATCATGAATAACCCGGGCTAGCCGTCAATCCCGGGGCAGGTCCACGAGGTGGCGGGCCATGACGATGCGCTGGATCTGGCCCGTGCCCTCCACGATGTCCATCGCCTTCATGTCGCGGAAGAGCTTCTCCACCAGGTGATCGCCGCGGCCCCCGATCTCGCCCAGGATCTCCATCCCGAGGGTAGCCGCCTCCATGGCGACGGCCGGGGCCACGGCCTTCGACATGGACGCCTCCACCACGTTGGGGTGCTCGTGGTCGGCGAGCCAGGCCGCGCGCCAACACAGCAGGCGGGCCATCCGCAGGCGCCGCCGCATGCGCTCCAGCCGGTCGCGCACCCGCGGGTCTGCGAGCCGGCGCTGCTCGCGCGCGTGCTCGAGGGTCGCGTCGAGCACGGCGCGACCCATGCCCACTGCCATGGCGGCGATGGTCGGCCGAGTGGCGTTGAAGGTGCGCATGGCTCCCTTGAAGCCCGCGCGGCGGGCGTAGAGCTCCTCGCCGCCCAGCAGGTTGGAAGCGGGGACCCGGCAGTCCCGCAGGGTGAAGGAGGTGGACTCGTAGGCCTTGAGGCCCATCTTCTTCTCGATCTTGAAGTTCCCGAGGCCAGGGGTGTCGCGTTCGACGACGAAGGCGCGGTGGCCCTGGCGTCCCAGGGTGAGATCCACGGTGGCGAAGACGACGATCCAATCGGCGCGGCTGGCGTTCGCGGCGAACGACTTCTCGCCGGAGAGCACCCACTCCTCTCCGTCCAGGCGCGCCGAGGTGCGGATGGCCGCGACGTCGGAGCCGGCTCCCGGCTCGGTCATGGCGAAGGAGCCCCAGCGCGGCCGCTCCGGCGCCTGGAACGGGCTGAGGAAGCGCTGCTGCTGCTCCGGACTCCCCATGCTCAGGACGGGGGGCTCCCCCAGACCGGGCCCGGGCAACGACGCGGCCACACCGCGGTCCCAGTAGGAGAATTCTTCGACCACGCAGAGGTTGGCTCGCGCGTTGCCCGGCCCCCGACCCCGCGCCCGCGGGTCTCCCGTCCAACGCGTGCGTCCGAGCCCCAGCTCGAGCAGCAGCCGGTAGAACGGGTGGTCGGCGGGGATCGGACGTCCGAGGCGGTCGGCTTCGAGTCCCAGCGGGCGCACCTGGCTGCGCCCCAGCTCCCGCACGTGCTCGATGCGATCCCGGGTGCTCGGGTCGAACGAGAAGTCCATCACGCCTCCGGCACGCTGAGCTCGACGGGGCCGTCGTCAGCCGCCAGCTCCGCGCCCGCCTCTTCGCGGGCCGCATCCGCTCCGCCGAGCAGCAGCCCGAGGGCGCGGGCGTCGCGCATCCACTTCTCGAGAGGGTAGTCCTGCATGAAGCCGTGCCCGCCCAGAATCTGGATGCCGTTCGGCGTCACGAACATGGACTGCTCCACGGCCTCCAGGAAGGCGGTGGCGCAGGCCTCGCTCGTGTCCAGGCCGCGCTCGAGGCGCCAGGCGGCCTCCTGCACCAACAGCCGGCTCCCCTCCACCGCCGAGGCCATGTCGGCGATCAGGAAGGCCAGCGACTGGTGGTGGGCGATGGGGCGTCCGAAGGTCACGCGCTCGAGCGCGTAGGCGCGCGAGGTGTCGGCCGCCGCACGCATCACGCCCACCAGCAGGGCGGCGACGTAGAGGCGCGCGCGGGCCAGGGCGTCCGCGCTGGCCTGCGGGTCGCGCAGCCTCGCGCGCAGCGGTGCCCCGTCGAGGACCACGCTCGAAGCGCCCGCGCAGCGCAGGCCCGCGCCGCGTACGGCCTCCCGCTCGATCCCCTCCTGGACCAACAGGATCTCCTCGCGTCCAAGGCTGACGAGGAGATCGACGCGGTCCGCCGGAACCCACGGCACGGATCCGTGGACGCGGTCGCCCCGGACTTCGAGCGCATCGCCCACCACGAGGACGGCCCGTGCGCCCGGCTCCCGGAGCAGCGCCGGCAAGAACTCACGCAGCCGTTCGGCCCCGAGCGCGCGCAGGCCGTAGAAGGCGGGACCCAAGGGGTCGAGGTCCAGGGCGGCTCCCGCGTCGGCCGCCCCGAGCTCCTCGAGCACCAGCACCCGAGCCAGGGCACCCATTTCGGCGCCACCCAGCTCTTCCGGCAGCTCGAGCCCGGCCAGCCCGATCTCTGCGAAGGTCTCGCGGACTTCGGGCGCCACCGTGCGTGCGGCTTCGTGCTCGCGTTCGCGAGGGTGCAGCCAGCTGGCGCCGAAGTCCCGCGTGGTGTCGCGCAGCAGCGCCAGCTCGTCGTCCAGCGCGAAGTCGATCATGAACTCTCCGGCGGCCGTCTCAGCGCCACGCGAACACCGGCTGCTCGAAGTGATCCACCCGGGTCGATCGGCCGCGCAGAGCCACTTCCCGCAGCTGGTAGAGGATCGCAGCGGTGGGGGCGTGCACGTGGGTCCCCACCAGATAGATGGAGATCAGCGGCTGGTCGCTCTCCGGGATGCGGCGCAGGCGGGGCACTCCCGGGCGCTCCAGGTCTGCGATGGGAACGCGGTAGGCGGCAGCGACCTCGTTGGGATCGGGGGCGAGCTCGGTTTTCCCACCCCTCCAGATCACCACCGGCGAGATCACGAATCCCGAGCGGGTCGCGTAGTCATCGAGCGAGCCGAGCACGTTCTCCCGGGGGATGGAGAGGCCGACCTCCTCGTCGAGCTCGCGGAGCGCCGCGTCCACGGCATCCTCGCCCGGGTCCATCCGCCCGCCGGGGAGCGCCCACTGCCCCGTGTGGCGCCGGAGCTTCGCCGCCCGGCGGGTGAGCACGAAGCAGGGACGGTCCCGGTCGTCGGGAAGCAGGACGATCGCAACGGCTGCGGCTCGCCTCTCACCCGGCTCGATGCTCTGGCGCTCGAAGCCCGTGAGGTTCCTCCGCACGCGCTCGCGCAGGCCTTCGTCGAAGGAGTGAGCCCGGTCGCCCATCCGGGCATCTTACCCCGGAGCGCCCGGACCCGGTGGTGGAGGTAGTATGGGGTGCGGATCCAATGGGGAGCAAGGTCGATGCCCACCTCTCATCCCGAGCCGTTTCGTCCCGAGTCGCTGGCCCGCTTCCGCGACGACAAGATGGGCAAGAGCACGCTCTTCGAGTCCGGTCGGATGCTGGTGGGACTCAACTGTTTCGAGCCGGGACAGGAGCACGCACTCCACGCCCATGCCGGGATGGACAAGGTCTACCAGGTTCTTGCGGGCCGCGGGCTCCTGCTGCTCGAGGGCCGCGAGCTCCCGCTCACACCCGGACTGATGGCGGTCGCGCCGGAGGGCGTGAACCACGGAATCCGCAACACGGGGTCCGAGCGGCTGGTCGTGCTCGCCATCCTCGCGCCCGGCCCATCCTAAGGGTAGCCCTCAACTCGGCTCCGCTGGGCGCCGAAGAGGCCCGTGATGTTGGGCGGAAACTCCAGCCGGCACCCCGGCTTCGGGGTCCTGGTCGCTCTCTCCCTGCTGGCGGGCGCCTCTTCGGTCGCCGCCCAGCAGGAAGCGCCGAGCACCGCGGCTTCTTCCGAAGGAGTCGTGGTGATTCTCCCTCAGGCTCCGCCGGCCATTTCCGCGCTGAGGCCCGGCGTACGCTACTGGCTGCATCGAGAGCTCGACGAGGCCGGGCTCGCCCTGGTGGATCCGCGTCCACCGGTCTCAGTCGACGAGGCCGTGGCACCCCGAGTCGCCTGGCGCGCGCTGGCCGCTCGCGTCCGTGCCTCCCATCTGTTGCTGTCCCAGGCTCAGCTCGAGCTGGGGCAGCTCCGACTGCGCCTGACCCTGGTGGATGGAGAGGGTGGGGAGATCCTGGCGGGTGCCGAGCGCAGCGGTCCCTTCGAGGAGCTCGGGGTCCTCCTCCAGCAGGCCACCCAGGCACTCTTCCAGCAGCTCGAGCTGCCGACCGGGGACCTGGCCACCCGCGCCCCCCCCCGCCTCTCGGAGCTCGCGGCCACCGGGCGGGCCCTCGATCGTCTGGAGGGGGGAGACTTCGCGGCGGCGCGCCGGGAGCTCGATGGGCATCGCACCGCCAGCGCCGAGGCGCTGCGCGGGCGCATCCGGCGCGAGGCGGGACGGCGTGGCGTCCCGCTGGCCCGGAAGGCCCGCCTCGCCATCGCTGAAGGCGATCTCGACCGGAGCTGGCTGCGTTTGCGAAACGAACTGCGCAAGGCGGACGACCCGGAGCTGCTGCTCGCGGCCGGCGACGCGGCAATCGAACGTGGCGAAACCCCGAGGGCCGTCGCCTTCTACCAACGCGCCGCCCGCTTCGACCCCGGAAACCCGGAGATCCATCTTGGCGAGGGCCGGGCCCACCGCGAGCTCGGCAACACCGACGAGGCTCGAAAGGCCTACACCCGCGCCTCCGAGCTCCTGCCGGGGGACCCCCGAGCCCTGGAGGCGCTGGCCGGGCTTCCGAACACCTCTGCCGAGGACCGCGCACAGCTGCTGCTGCGCGCGGGCTCCCTCCAGGCCGGTCGCTTCGAAACCGAACGGGCCCAGCAGAGCTTCGAGACCTCCGCGAGCCTGGATCCGGCGCTCTCGGGCCCGGCCCAGCGGGGATTGGGCGACGTGCTGCGGCTCGTGGGCCAGACCCAGGGGGCCATCGACCGCTACGAGCAGGCGTTGCGCCTCGGTGCGGGCGGGCCGGAGACCTGGGCGACCCTGGGATCCCTCCAACGCGCCGAGGGCGACGCGGTCGGTGCCCAGCGATCCCTGGGGCAGGCCCTCTCCGGCGATCCGAACCACGGCCCGGCCCATCGCGAGATGGGAGAGCTCCTCGTCGAGACCGGGAGGCCCGAGGACGGGCTCGGCCATCTGGAGAAGGCCTTCGCACTCGCGCCGGAAGATGGCCGCAGCCGGCGCGCGCTCGCCGAGCTCGTTGCCGCCCAGGGGTCCAGCGAGCGGGCTCTCCCGCTGCTCCACACCGGTCGGGACGGAGGGCCTGCGAACGCCGAGGACCTGCGCACGGCGGCGATGATCCGCGGTGAGAGCGGGGACCTCGAAGGAGCCCGTCTGGCTCTCGAGCATGCCGCGCTGCTCGCCCCCACCGACGGATCGCTCCACGAGGCCCTGGCCCGGGTCCACGAGGCGCGCGGCGATGGCGCGGCCGCGGCAGAATCCCTCGAGCTCGCGGCCACCCTCAGCGGAAAGAACGCAGGCGACGAAGCCCCGGCGCGCAGCGGTCAAGAAAAGGCGCGCAGCAGCTTCGAGAGCCTGGTGGGGAGCTTTCCGGCGGGTCGCTTCGACGGCCGCAGCGTCACGCTGCTTCCCCTCTCCGTGGAGCAGACCTGGCAGGATCGCCTCCTGCAACTCCTGCAGCCCCGCCGGGTCGACCCGTCCCTCGTGCAGGTCGGACTCGAGAACGCCATCGCCGGTCAATTCGAGTTCGATCCCGACCCGCCGGTCGTGCCGGAGGTGGTGCGCGATCTGGAGCGGCTGCGCGCCTTCGAGACGGACAGTCGCCGCATCGCTCTGGTGAACGACGTGCTGGTGACCGAGGGCATCTTCGTCGCACGCATCAAGCCGGCTCTCGACGAGGACGACCAGCCGGGGTTGACCCTGGAGCTGCAGCTCCTGGCCGGCCGCGAGCCCGCGGGCGTCGTCCGCTACGCGAACAAGGCCACGTTCGCTCCCGATGCCTTCGAGGCCTGGAACCCCGTGGCGCTGGGGCTCTACGGCGCGCTGGTGCTGCTCTCCCTGCTGCCCGTGTTGCGGGGCTGGGGCACGGTGCGCGTCACCTTGGACTACGGCAAGGCGACGGGCTTCTTCAGCATCAAGCTCTCGCGACGGGCGGAGAAGGTCCAGCAGGGCAAGAAGCAGGCCGGAAGCCAGACCAGCCACTACCAGCGCCGGCTGCGCTCGCTGGGGCGCTTCGAGCGCTACATGGCCGACCGCGAGACCTTCTTCCGTTGGATCCCGGCGCGGCGCTACCACGTCGCCGTGCACGGCCTGCTCCAGGACCCGGTGACCGAGCAGGTGGTGGGGAACTACTTCGAAGAGCGCACCGTCCAGGTGTCGCGCCGGCACCAGGCGGAGCTGCACTTCGACTTCCGTCCCAAGGAGGCCGCCGTCACGCTCCAGATCCATCTCGGCGACGAGCGGGCGCCCCGCGCCCAGGTGGCCCAGCGGGGCAGCGCTCAGCCCCTCAAGTACGCCCACGATGGCCAGCTGGTGCTGCCCCTGGCAGAGGGGAGGCACACCCTGGTGGTGGGCTGCGAAGGCTGTGTGATGGAGCGCCGGCTGGAGATCTCGAACCTCGAACCCGTCACGCTCTCCTTCGCCACCACCGACGACCCGACGGTCGTGTTCCGGGACTGCGAAGAGGCCGTGGAGCCGTATCTGAACGGCGAGATGCTCGCCGCCGCCGATGCCCTGGAGCGGGCGGGCCAGACCGAGGTGGCGCACAGCATCCGCGCCCGCCACTACCAGGAGGGCGGGGACGCGGACCGGGCCGCCGCGCACTTCCAGGCGGCCGGGCGTCTCGAAGAGGCGGCGGAGCTCGGGGCCTTCTCAGACGACCCGGAGCGTTCGGCCTCCCTCTACGAGCAGGCCGGCGACTTTTCACGGGCGGCTCAGGCCTACCGCGAGGCCGGCGACTCCCAGAAGGCCGCCGAGGCCTACGAGGCGTCCTACGAATACGAGCAAGCCATCGAGGCCTACCGGGCCGCCGGCCGCCGGGACAAGGTGATGGAGCTTCTCGAGAAGACCGGCGGATTCTACGAAGCCGGTGTTCTGGCCCTCGAAGCAGAGGACCTGGAGCGAGCGGTGCGAAACCTGCAGCAGGTGGACCTGCGCGATCCCGACTATGCCATGGCCTGCCGCATGCTTGCCGACGCGGTGGCCGCGGGGAGAGAATTCGATCTCGCGGCCGCCAAGCTCCGCGAGGCGGTGGAGGCCACCGGAGGCGAGGACCGGGCGGATGTGCAGCTCCTCGCTCGTCTGGGAGACCTGCTCGAGCGCGCGGGAGACTGCGAGGGGGCCCTCGGCGTGTACGAGGCCGTGCGTCGGCGCGACATGTCGTACCCCGATGCTGCCACGCGCATCCAGGAGCTGCGCAAGGTCCTGGGGAGCCAGAAGGCCTCCGCCGGATCCGGGACCGTCGGTGCGACGGATGTCCGAGCCTCGAACTCCGAGCCCCAGAGCCGCTACGAGCTCGTCGAGGAGATCGGCCGAGGCGGAATGGGAGTGGTCTTCAAGGCGCGTGATCGCCGGCTCGGCCGTATCGTGGCCCTCAAGCGTCTGCCCGAGAACCTGCGCAATCACCCGACCGCCATGAAGCTCTTTCTGCGCGAGGCCCGTGCCGTGGCGGCCCTCAACCATCCCAACATCGTGACCCTCTACGACGCCGACCAGGAGGACGGTAGCTTCTTCATCACCATGGAGTATCTGGATGGCTTCCCGCTCAACACCATCGTCAAGAAGCGGGGTCGGCTCTCCCCGAAGGACGCTGCGCGCATCGGCCTGCAGGTGGCGACGGGCCTCCACTATGCCCACGAACGTCGCATCGTCCACCGGGACATCAAGACGGCCAATCTCTTCTTCACCCGCGAGCGGAGCATCAAGATCATGGACTTCGGGCTGGCGAAGATGATGGAGGAGGTGCGCAAGGCCGCGACCCTCATCGGGGGCACGCCCTACTACATGGCGCCCGAGCAGGCGGTGGGCGAGAACGTGGACGAGCGGGCCGATCTCTACGCCCTCGGCGTGACGCTCTACGAGCTGGTCACCGCCACGGTCCCCTTCACCACTGGGGACCTCAGCTATCACCATCGGCACACGGCGCCCCCGGACCCGCGCGGTCTGGCGGAGCTGCCCGACGCCCTCGCCGAGCTCATCCTCGCCCTGCTGGCCAAGCGCCCGGAGGATCGTCCCTCGTCGGCCGCCGAGGTGGGCCGCCAGCTCCAGCGGATCGAAGCGTCTCCAGGCGGAAGACGGGGCTCGTAGCGGATCGGACTCACGCCTCTGCAGGAACAGGCCGATCACGGTATCTGTCTCACGAGTGGCAGCAGTGCGAACAGGAGCCCATCGGATGAGCTCGAGCGGCCGGACGGGGCCCCAGCGTCGCGCCCGCCAGGAGCGGGAGCCGTCCTCGGAGGAGTCCCTCGAGCGGTTTGGCATCAACGCCGCCGTCGTCGAGGAGATCCGCCAGCGCTACGAGGTGGACCCCGGCTCGGTGGACGCGAGCTGGGGCGAGTACTTCCAGGGCCGCAGCCCGGCCCGCGTGCCGCCGGCCCCGACCCCCCCCGCGTCTCCGCGACCCGGATCCCAGGTCCTGCCGCCCGGGATCGCCGAGAAGCACGCCCGGGCGCTTCGCCTCATCCACGCCTACCGCTCCCGGGGTCACCGCATCGCGGACATCGACCCGCTCGGCGGCCGAGCTTCCTACTTCCCGGAGGTCGACCCGGCCCACTACGGGTTCGGCCACGACGACCTCGACGAGCCCTGCATCGCCGGCGACCTGCCCGGCGGACCGGTCCAGACCCTGCGGGAGATCCTCGAGCGCCTGAACGCCACCTACTGCAGATCGGTGGGAACGGAGTTCACCCACATCCAGGACCCGGGGCGCCGGGCCTGGCTGCAGCGCCGCATGGAGGACACCCTGAACACCACTCGCCTCGACCCGTCCGGACGGATGCGCATCCTCGAGAAGCTCTCGGCGGCCGAGCTCTTCGAGCGATTCATCCACACCAAGTTCCTCGGGCAGAAGCGCTTCTCCCTCGAAGGGGCCGAGTCGCTGATTCCCTTGCTCGATACCCTGGTGGAGAGGGGGCCCGAGCACGGCGTTCGCGAGTTCGTGGTCGGCATGGCGCATCGCGGCCGTCTCAACGTGCTCTCCAACATCCTGGGCAAGTCCCTGGAGTCGATCTTCGGCGAGTTCGAGGATGCGCCCCTGCTGGAGAGCCCCTTCGGCTCCGGCGACGTGAAGTACCACAAGGGGTTCTCCAGCGACCGGCGCACCCGTCTGGGCCAGCGCGTTCACCTCTCCCTCACCTCGAACCCTTCCCACCTGGAGGCCGTGGATCCGGTGGTGGAGGGGCGCACGCGCGCCAAGCAGGCGCGGGCGGGCGACCGCGAGGGCCGCAGCATCATCCCGGTCCTGCTCCACGGCGACGCCGCCTTCGCGGGCCAGGGCATCGTGGCCGAGACCCTGAACCTCTGCAATCTGAGCGGCTACTCCACCGGCGGCACCATCCATGTGGTGGTGAACAACCAGATCGGATTCACCACGACGCCGGCGGAGGCACGTTCCACCCTCTACTGCACCGACGTCGCCAAGATGATCCAGATCCCCATCTTCCACGTGAACGGCGACGACCCGGAGGCGGTGGTGCATTGCGCGGAGCTGGCGTTCTCCTATCGCCAGCGCTTCGGCCAGGACGTGCTCATCGACCTCATCTGCTACCGGCGCCACGGGCACAACGAAGGGGAGGAGCCCAACTACACCCAGCCCCTCATGTACGCCAAGATCAGCAACAAGGAGTCCGTGCGGGAGCTCTACACCGACAAGCTCCTCGAGCTGGGGCTCCTCCGGGACGAGGACGTGGCGCGCATCGAGCAGGATCTGCGCGACCAGCTCCAGCAGGCGTTGGCCGTGATCCAGACCCGACCCCCACAGCCCGACGAGCCCTACGAACCCCGCGGGCCCTGGACGGGCTTCGAGCGCCGCCGCCCCGAGCAGGCCCCGGCGACCGGCGTTTCCGTGGAGCGGCTGGCCCAGACCGCGGAACGCCTTGGCTCCGTGCCGAGCGGATTCTCGGTACACCGCAAGCTGCTGCCCCTGCTCGAGCGCCGCCGCAAGGTGATCGCCGAGAGCGCTCCCATCGACTGGGGCACCGCCGAAGCCCTGGCCTTCGGCTCCCTGGTCCTGGAAGGGACGCCCGTGCGCCTCTCGGGCCAGGACAGCACGCGGGGCACCTTCAGCCACCGCCATGCCGTCCTGGTGGACCAGAAGACGGGCGAGGAGTACGCGCCGCTCGACAACCTCTCCCCCACCCAGGCGCGCTTCGAGGCCTATGACAGCATTCTCTCCGAGGCGGGAGTGCTCGGCTTCGAGTATGGCTACAGCCTGGCGGACCCATCCACGCTCACCCTCTGGGAGGCGCAGTTCGGCGACTTCGCGAATGGTGCGCAGGTCATCATCGATCAGTTCATCGTCTCGGCACACGTGAAGTGGCAGCGGATGAGCGGTCTCGTGATGTTGCTGCCCCACGGCTTCGAAGGGCAGGGGCCCGAGCACTCCAGCGCCCGCATGGAGCGCTTCCTGCAACTGTGCGCGGAGGACAGCCTCCAGGTCACCAACCCCACCACCCCCGCCCAATACTTCCATCTGCTCCGGCGCCAGATGCTCTCCAACTACCGTTCGCCGCTGGTGGTCTTCACCCCGAAGAGTCTCCTTCGCCTGCCGCGGGCCGCTAGCCGCGTGGAAGAGCTGGCGAGCGGGGCCTTCGAGAAGCTGCTAGAGGCCCCGGAGGCGGAAGGGGGACGGGAGGCCGTCCGTCGCGTGCTGCTGTGCAGCGGCAAGGTCTACTATGACCTGCTGGATCGTCGGGATCAGCTCGGGTCGGCCGCCCCGCCGGCCGCCCTGCTGCGGGTCGAGCAGCTCTATCCCTGGCCCGAAGCCGAGCTGGTCGCCGCCTTCCAGCGCTTCCCGGCAGCGACCGAGGTGGTCTGGGTGCAGGAGGAGCCGGCCAACATGGGAGCCTGGACCTTCGTACGCGAACGGATCCAGGGTCTGCTGCAACCCGGGGCGCGTCTGTCCTACGCGGGCCGGCGCGAGAGCGCGAGCCCCGCGACGGGCTCCCTGCGCCGGCATCGCCAGGAGCAACAGGCGCTCCTCCACGCGGCGCTGCCGTCCGACGACTGAGCGGACGCCCCCTATGGCCGTCCTCCCGCGCTTCGAGCATCCCTTCGACATCTCCTTCGCCGACGCCCGCGCCCTGCAGGAGCAGCTGCGCGTCCGGGTGAAGGAGCGCGAGCTTCGCGAGCCCCTGCGGCGGATCGCCGGTGTGGATGTCTCCTATGACCGGGGCTCTCCACTGCTCCACGCGGCGGTGGTGGTGCTCGATGCCGAGAGCGGTGCGCTCCTCGAGTGTGCGGGAGCCTCGATGCGCGTGCGATTTCCGTACGTTCCCGGCCTGCTCTCGTTCCGCGAGATCCCGCCCCTGCTGCGGGCCTTCGCCCGGCTGGCGCTGCCGCCCGATCTGGTGGTGGTCGACGGCCACGGCCGGGCCCATCCCCGTCGCTTCGGCATCGCCTGTCACCTCGGCGTGCTCCTCGACCTGCCGACGCTGGGGTGTGGGAAGAGCCGGCTGGTGGGAGCGCACCGGGAGCCCGGACCGCGCCGAGGGGCGACCACGAAGCTCCGGCAGGACGGGGAGGTGATCGGCGCCGTCGTGCGGACTCGGGAGGGCGTCAAGCCCGTGTACGTCTCGGTGGGCCATCGGGTCACCCTGGAAGCCGCCCGCCGGGTCGTCCTGCGCCTGGCTCGGCGCACGCGATTGCCGGAGCCCATTCGGGCCGCCCACGCCGAGGTGAACCGCCGCCGCCGCGCGGCTGGCCGCCGCTGAGGCCGCCCCACCGTCATCCCATTCCAAGGATCGGCTTGCATCGCGACCCCGCTCGGTGGTCTCATGGGCCAGGGGGAAAGGGAGCTGCATGCCGGATCCGGGCGCCAGAGCCTCCTTCGACCTGCGTCAGGCCCTCAAGGACGCCGCCAGCACCGGCACCACCCTGGCCGTCCACGCCCGCCTGGCGCCCGAGCGCCTGGCCGTCCGCTCGGCCTTCGGCCAGCGCAGCTATGGGGAGCTGAACGCACGCTGCAACCGGCTCGCCCGGGCCCTGCGCGCGCGTGGGCTGCGACCCGGGGACGCCATCGCGCTGCTCTGCTCCAACCGCGTCGAGTTCGCCGAGGTGCTGTATGCCGGCATGCGTTCCGGTCTGCGGGTGACTCCCATCAACCATCACCTCACCGGGCCCGAGCTGGCCTACGTGGTGGAGAACTGCGAGGCGCGGGTCTTCTTCGCCGACGCCCGCTACGCCGAGGCGGCTGGGGAGGCGGCCGCCGAGCTACGCGGGCTGGATCATCGGGTCGCGATCGCCGGGGACGTCGCCGATTTCGAGCCCTACGAGGAGGCCTTCGCCGCGAGCGCCTCCCACGATCTCGAGGATCCAGTACTCGGCAGCACCATGCTCTACACCTCCGGCACCACCGGCCGTCCCAAGGGGGTCTACCGTCGCGCCACGCCTCCCGCCCGGCTGGGGGCGCCGGTGCTCAAGGCCGCGGCCATCAATCCGGATCAGGACTGTGCGCTCTGCACCGGGCCCCTCTACCACGCCGCGCCTCTGGCCTTCAATCTCGCGGTCCCCCTCCAGACCGGGCTGTCCGTCCATCTGATGGATCGCTTCGACGCCGAAGAGACCCTGCGCCTCGTGGAGAAGCACCGCATCAGCCACACCCACATGGTTCCGACCATGTTCCACCGGTTGCTGGCGCTGCCCCCCGAGGTCCGCGCCGGCTACGACATCTCTTCCCTGCGCTTCGTGCTGCACGGCGCTGCGCCCTGCCCGGTGCACGTGAAGCGGGAGCTCATCGAATGGTTGGGGCCCGTGGTCTACGAGTACTACGCGGCCACCGAGGGTGGCGGCACGTTCATCGGCTCCGAGGAGTGGATGCGCAAGCCGGGCAGCGTCGGAAGGCCCGTGCAGGGAGAATCCCTGGTGGTGCTCTCGGAGGAAGGGGAGCCGCTGCCGCCGGAAGCCGTGGGCACGGTCTACATCCGAGCGCCCGAGGTGGGTCGCTTCGAATACTTCAAGGCGCGCGAGAAGACCGATGGCGCCTACCGCGGCGATCTCTTCACCATGGGAGATCTGGGCTACTTCGATCGCGACGGCTACCTCTTCCTCACGGGACGCAGCGCGGAGCTCATCATCTCCGGCGGAGTCAACATCTACCCTGCGGAGGTGGATGCCATTCTCCTCATGCACCGGGCGGTCGCGGACGCAGCCACCATCGGGATCCCGGACGAGGAGTGGGGCGAGTCCGTGAAGACGGTGGTGGCTCTGCGCGAAGGAGCCGAGCCCAGCACGGAGCTCGCCGAGGCGCTACGCCTTCACTGCCGCGAGCACCTGGCCCACTACAAGTGTCCGCGAACCATCGACTTCAGCAGCGATCTCCCCCGCAGCGCGGCGGGGAAGATCCAGCGTCACAAGGTTCGTGCGCGCTACCTGCAGCCGAGCTAGGAGAGGGAGGACGATGGATCTCAGCTACGGGGCCGAGTACGAGGCGTTTCGCGACGAGGTGGGGGCCTTCCTCGCCGAGCACTGGCCGCTTCGGGGAGACGAGGCTGGGCTCTCCCGGGAACGCCAGGCAGCGCTCTTCCGGGAGCGGGCGGGAGAGCGCGGATACCTGTTCCGCAACATCCCGAAGCGGTACGGGGGATCCGAGCAACCGCCGGACGTGCTGCGCGGGCAGATCATCCGCGAGGAGTTCGGTCGGGCGCGTGCCCCCACCGAGGCGCGGGGCATCGGCCCCTCCATGCTGGTCCCGACCCTGCTCGAGCGCGGAGAGGAGTGGCAGAGGGAGAAGTGGGTTCGCAGCACGATCCTGGGGGACACCATCTGGTGCCAGGGCTATAGCGAGCCTGGCTCGGGCAGCGATCTCGCGTCCCTCAAGACCCGGGGTGAGCTCAAAGGCCGCGAATGGGTGGTGACGGGTCAGAAGATCTGGACCAGCGGAGCGCAGCGTGCCCACTTCATGTTCGCGTTGGTGCGCACCGAGCCCGAGGCCCCCAAGCACGCGGGGATCTCGTATCTGCTGCTGGACATGAACCAGCCGGGCATCGAGGTGCGGCCGCTGCGGCAGATCACCGGGGGCTCCACCTTCAACGAGGTCTTTCTGTCCGAGGCGCGCACACCCCGGGACTGGATCGTGGGCAAGCGGGGTGAGGGATGGATCGTCTCGCGCACCACTCTCAAGCACGAGCGCAACTCCATCGGCAGCTCGGTGCAGACGGTCCGCATCTTCGACTCGCTGGTGCGGCTGGCCCGGGAGGCGCGCCGGGGCGGCCGCCCGGCGCTGGAGGACCCTGAGATCCGCCAGCGCCTCGTCCAGCTCGAGGGCATGGTGCGGGCCCACCAGTACTCGGGCTACCGCCAGCTCACCCGGGATGCCCGGGGCCAGGCGGTGGGCATCCTCCCGCTGATGAACAAGCTGATCTCCACCAACATCGGGTCCGAGGTGTCTCGCCTCGCCCTCGACCTGCTGGAGCAGGACGGCCTGCTCGCCGCCAGCGAGCACCCCCTGGCGGGCGCCATGCCGCGCGGTCCCGAGGGCTGGATCTCCCAGTACATGGGCTCGCTCGGGGCGGCCATCGCCGGCGGCACGGCCAACATCCAGCGCAACATCATCGCCGAGCGGGGCCTGGGGTTGCCCCGGGATCAGGCGGCGGACCGGAGCAGCCGATGAACTTCGATCTCTCCGACGAGCAGCTGCTCCTCCAGGACACCGTGCGCCAGTTCCTCGAGAACGAGTGTCCGCCCTCCCGTCTGCGCGAGCTCTTCGAGGGTGACGACGCCATCGATCCCGTGCTCTGGAAGGGCATGGTCGAGCTCGGAATGGCAGGGCTTCACCTTCCCGAGGCCGTGGGTGGCGCCGGCCTCGAGCTGCTCGACCTCGCTCTGGTGGCGGAGGTGATGGGACACCACGGGACCCCCGGCCCTTTCTTCGGCCACTCCCTGGCCGGACTGGCTCTCGCGCTCGGCGGGAGTCCCGGTCAGCGCGAGCGCTGGCTGCCGCGCCTGGCTGCTGGAGACGTGCTGGGCACGGTGGCCTGGTCCGAGCAGGGCGCGCGTTGGCAGCCCGACGAGTGGGCGCTCTCGGCGGAGGGAGGGCTCTCGGGCGCGAAGCTCCACGTGCCCTTCGCCGCCGCTGCGGATCTCCTGGTGGTGGGCCTCGCCGGCGGCGAGCTCGCCCTGGTCGAGCGCGGAGCGCCGGGGGTCGAGATCCACCCCCTCGAGAGTGCCGACCGCACCCGCCGGCTCGACCGGGTGGATTTCGCCCAGACCCCCTGCGAGCAGCTGGAGCGAGGCCGCGACGCGGCTCCGCGCGTGCGCGACGCCGCCCTGGTGCTGCTGGCCGCCGACGCCTTCGGGGGCGCCAGCCGGCTGGTGGAGATGGCGGTGGAGTACGCCAAGACCCGGGAGCAGTTCGGCGTGGTGATCGGCCAGTTCCAGGCCCTGAAGCACCAGCTCGCCAACATGGCCGTGGAGGTGGAGCCGGCTCGGGGCCTCTACTGGTACGCCGCCCATGCCTTCGACCACGTTCCCGAAGAGGCCGAGCGCAGCGCGGCCCTCGCCAAGGCCCACGTCAGCGACCGCTTCATGCAGGTGGCCCGGGACACCGTGGAGGCCCACGGCGGGATCGGTTTCACCTGGGAGTGCGACGTGCAGATCTGGTTCAAGCGCGCTCTGTTCGACCGCGCCTTCCTGGGGACGCCTGCCGTCCACCGAGAGCGCGCCGCCGCGCTGGCGGAGTGGTAGGGCCTGCTCAGCGTTGCTGACGCATGCGCACGGATCGCAGCCGGTTGAGCGCGGCGGCGATCTCCTGGCGCCGCGGACGCGCGTAGTTCCCCGGATGCTCGTCGCCCCGGTGGAAGGGATCGAGCGCGTCGAGACCCTCTGCGTCGAGCACGGCATCGAGCCGCTCGCTCACCTGCCGCAGGGTCGCCTTGCCGTCCATCAAGCGTGACCGGGCGAGCTGGATCGCGTGGCCGATGGCCCGGGTCTGGCTGGGATCCACGATCTGCTCCACCGCTCGCAGGTCGATGGACTCCCGGCCGAACTCGATCCGCTCCCGGCCCCGGGCGCCGATCTTGACGTCGCGGCGGCCCCGGGACGGGTCGAGGCTCTCCGCCAGGGGGATGCGGGCAACCGGTGGGGAGAGCGACCCGCGGGTCTCCGCGACGCGCTGGCTCGGGTGCTCGGAGGCCACGCGCCGCGCGTCGGCGCTGGCGTCGAAGGGCTGGTACTCGCGCATCCAGATCACCGTGTCCGCCACGTCGAAGTAGTCGCCGCAGCCGCCCATCACCAAGAGGGTCGAGACCCCGAGACCGTCGTAGAGCTCGCGCACCCGGTCGAGCAACGGGGTGATGGGCTCGCCGTCCCGGTGGACCAGCGCCTGCATGCGCGCGTCCCGGATCAGGAAATTCGTGGCCGAGGTGTCCTCGTCGATCAGCAGGCAGCGTGTTCCCACCTCGAGGGCCTCGACGATGTTGGCAGCCTGGCTCGTGCTGCCACTCGCGTCGTCGGTCTCGAAGCAGTCGGTGCTGCGCCCTTGGGGGAGGCCGGCGATGAAGGGCTCGATGTCCACCGCGGTCACGCGCCGCCCGTCCTCGGCGCGGATCTTGACCGCGTCGGCCAGCGTCACCACGCGCTCCCGGCCGTCCCCGGGAACGTGGGGATAGACCGCCCGCTCGAGGGCCTTGAGCAGCGTAGACTTCCCGTGGTACCCCCCGCCCACGACCAGCGTGACGCCGCGAGGGATACCGAGTCCCGTGAGACTGCTTCGCTCTCCGTCGGGGGTCGCCACGGGGCTGGGGAGCGGCAGCTCCACGCGCAGCGAGGTCGGCGCCTCGAACGGGATGGCACCCCGGACGAGCGGGCGGTCGCTGGCGCCGCTCTCCCTCGGCAGCACCGAGCCATCCGCCACGAAGGCCACCAGTCCGTGAGCCTCGAGCGCCGCGCGCAGCTGCTCCTGAAGCTCCACGCACGCCACGAACTCCCGTGCCTCTGGCGCATCGAGGTTCCGCCACAGCAGTCCCTGCCGAGCGGCCTGGGGCAGCTCCTCGCAGAGCAGGTGCATGGCCTCGCGCCCGAGGATGCGTCGGCCCGCGGCCGGGAGCCCCACCTCGGCCCGCGCCTCCACGAAGTCGCTGCCGAGACGCACGGCGCTGCGCTCCAGCACTTCCTGGCCACCGGCATCGATGCTGAGGAGGCCACTCCTGCCGCTGCCGCGACGGCCGCCCCGACTCGGCCGCAGCGCCGCGTGGACGCGGCGGGCGAGATGGTCCGCAAGCGCCATCCCCCGCACCCGGTCCGAAATCCAGTCCCCGGGCAGTCCCGCCTCGGCCATCGGCACGCGCACGCGTACCCGGGACGGTGCCGCGAAAGGGTCGCCCTGGACGTGGTCGACGTGGAGCGAGAGCGCGCCGAGATCGTAGCTGCCGCGCAGGTCCTTGTAGGCGGGGTAGCCCCGCCCATCGATGCGCCCGAGCAGACGCCGCAGCTCGTCCTCACCCCTCACGTCGCCCACCCTAGCCGACCTGGCTCAGCTGTGAGACAACCAGAAGTCCGGGCGCGTTGAGCCATCCGCGCTCGTCACTCTCCGAAAAGACCCAGCTGCTGCCCCCCGGGCCGGCGGAAGGCCCTCGTGGAGAGCTCCGGGCCGCGGCGCGCGAGCCCCGCTCTTCGGCGCGAGAGATCGAAGAGCGTGGAGACCTGCTCCGCGAAGAAGCCCTCACCCCGCATGCGCTTCCGGAAGCGAGCGTCGTTGAGCCCCCCGCCGCGCACGGCCCGGATCCGGTTCAGCACCTTGTCGCGCCGTTCGGGATAGTGGCGCTCGAGCCACGCCGAGAAGAGCGGCGCCACGCCGTGGGGCAGGCGCAGCAGCAGCCAGGCCGCGGAGCCTGCGCCCGCCGCAGCGGCTGCGGCGAGGATCTCCGGGATCTCGTGGTCGTTGAGGCCGGGAATGACCGGGGCCACGTTGACGTTCACCGGAATTCCCGCCCGGGCCAGGGCCTCGACCGCCTGGAGCCGCAGCCGGGGGCTCGAGGTGCGCGGCTCCATCAGGCGCTGCAGCTCGGGGTCGAGGCTGGTGATCGAGACGGTGACGCTGGCCGCCCCATGGCTCGCGAGATCGGCGAGCAGATCGGCGTCGCGGGTGACCAATCGATTCTTCGTGATCACGCCAACCGGGTTGCGGCACTCCGTGAGCACCTCGAGGCAACGCCGGGTGATCTCCGTGCGTCGCTCCACGGGCTGGTAGGGGTCGGTCGCCCCCGAGAGCGCGAGGACCTGGGGCTTCCAGCGGCGCGAGGCCAGCTCGCGCCGGAGCAGGG
>JBDLIK010000007.1:0-17532 GCA_039714895.1 Myxococcota bacterium
CCACCTTCCAGCGTCCCGCGCGTCCTCGCAGATCGGGTCCGAGCTCCAGGAAGGCCACCGCGAACCTGCGGTCGCGGCGCTCGACGGGAGCCTCCTGGGCCGGATTGCCTTCGGGGTCCACCCAGCGCACCACGAGGCGCTCGAGGCCTGGGACCCAGCGTGCCGAGATCCGCCCCCACCAACCCAGGCGACCGACGTCTGGTGAGAAGGCCTGCTGCGGCTGACCCTGGGCCATCGCGGGATCCCGGAGCTCCGCGGCCCGGGTGACGCCCGAGGCGTCGACCACCGGGAACGTGAGCTTCAGCACCTCGAACTTCGCCCGGCGCTGCAGGCTGCCGCCGGGAGAGGCGCGCCGCGCCGCCTGCTCCAGGTAGTAGCTGGCGCGTACCGGGTCGCCTGCGTCCCGGGAGGCTCGGCCGGCCTGGTAGTAGCTGAGGGCCGGGGTCGGATCGAGTTGGATCGCTCGCTGGTAGGCGCGGGCCGCCTGCTGGGGCCGCCGGAGCTCCTCCAGCAGCTCGCCGCGTCGGAACGGCAGCTGCGGGTCGGCTGGATCGAGGCGTTCCGCCGACTCGAGCTCGAGGAGCGCGAGCTGGGGTCGCCCCTCCGCGCGTTCCGCCTCCGCCCGGGCGAGCAGCGGCGCGGTCTGCTCGCGGGCCTGGGGGGAGGAGGCCACCGGCCAGCTGCTGCGCCCTTCGGCCAGCAGGATGCCCAGGCGACTCTGGACCGCCCGCAGCTGCGGATCCGAGAGCACCCGGGGCACGTCCGCGACGGTGAGTCCCTCGCAGAAGCGCTCCACGGTGTCGATGCGGTCCTCCGCCTGGGGATGGCTGTAGAGGTAGGGGGGCAGCTCCATGCCCCGGCGCTGCCCCGCCTCGAGGCGCTCGAAGAAGCGCACCAGCCCATCCGGCTCGTAGCCCGCCCGGGCCATGAAGATGCTCCCCAGCTGGTCGGCTTCGTCCTCGAGCATCCGCGTGTACCGGAGCTGGAGTGCGACGTTGATCCCCTGGGCAGCGACGGCGAAGCCGGGCTCGCCGGTGGCGAAGGCGGCCGCGAGCCCCGCGAGACTGGTGAGCAGGTTGGGAAGGGCGGCGTCCTCCTGCAGTCGGGCCGAATGGCGTCCCTTGACGTGCCCGATCTCGTGGCCGAGCACGCCTGCGAGCTCGTCGACGCTGCCCGCCGCCATCACCGTTCCGCTGTGGAGATAGATGTAGCCCCCGGGCACCGCGAAGGCGTTGAGCTGGGGGTCCTCCACGATCCGAAAGTGGTAGACGAAGGGCTGGGGCTGGATGTGCGCCACCAGGGACTGGCCGAGCTCGTGGATCGTTCCCAACACGACCGGGTCGTCGATGAGGGGCACGTACTCCTGGATCTGCTGGTCGAAGGCGTACCCGATCTCGCGTTCGTCGCTGGGATCGACCTCGGTGCGGATGGGGTTGAAACGCCGGCCGTCGTCCTGGACGCAGCCGCTGCTCGCCAGCACCAGCGCAGCCAGAGCCAGCGCCGGCGGGCTCAGGAGGACGAGGCGTCGGGTTGCCATCTCAGCACGGGGCGCCGGGCGGCGCGGGTCTCGTCGAGGCGCCTCAGGCGGGTGCGTCGGGGGGCTCCCCGCACCCGCTCCGGGTCCTCTCGGGCCTCCCGGTCGATGGCCAGCAGGGTTTCCACGAAGCGATCGAGCCCCTCGAGACTCTCGCTCTCGGTGGGCTCCAGCATCATGGCGCCGGGGACGATCAGGGGGAAGTAGACCGTGGGCGGATGGTAGCCGTAGTCGATGAGTCGCTTGGCCACGTCGAGCGTGCTGACCCCGGTCTTCGCGAGATGGCGGTCCGAGAAGACGCATTCGTGCATCACCGGCCCGTCGAAGGGCAGGTGGAAGGTGTCCTGCAGCCGGGCCTTCAGATAGTTGGCGTTGAGCACGGCCATCTCCGCGCAGCGCCGCAGGCCGTCGGGGCCGAGGGACCGGATGTAGGCCCAGGCGCGCACCAGCATCCCGACATTGCCGAGGTTCCCGTGTAGCCGGCCGATGGAGCGAGGCAGCTCGTAGTCGAGGGAGAAGCCCCCGCCCTCGCTGTCCTCGAGCCGGCGCACCACCGGGACCGGAAGATGCGGGGCGAGCACGTTCTTGCAGGCCACCGGGCCTGCCCCGGGTCCTCCTCCACCGTGGGGGGTGGAGAAGGTCTTGTGCAGATTGAGGTGCATCACGTCGATGCCCAGGTCGCCCGGCCGCACGATTCCCAGCGACGCGTTCAGGTTGGCGCCATCGCCGTAGACGAGTCCGCCTCCCGCATGGACGATCTCGCAGATGCGGACGATGTGCTCCTCGAACAGCCCGAGGGTGTTCGGGTTGGTGATCATGAGGGCAGCCACCTCCGGGCCCATGCACGCGAGCACGGCCTCCGGGTGCAGGATGCCATCGGGGCCCGAAGGAACGGCCACCACCCCATAGCCGTTGAGGGCGGCGCTCGCGGGGTTCGTGCCGTGGGCGGTGTCCGGGATCAGGACCCGGGTCCGGGGCTCGCCCCGGGCCTCGTGGTAGGCGCGGATCATCATGATGCCGGCCAGCTCGCCCTGGGCGCCGGCGGCGGGCTGGAGGCTCACCCGGTCCATCCCGGTGATCTCTGCGAGAGCGCGTTCGAGCTGCCAGCAGAGCTCGAGGATTCCCTGCAGGAGGTGGATCGGCTGCATGGGGTGGGCGGTGGCGAAGCCGGGCAGCCGGGCGACGCGCTCGTTCAGCTTGGGGTTGTACTTCATCGTGCACGAGCCGAGGGGGTAGAGGCCCAGGTCCACGGCAGCGTTCCAGGTGGAGAGGCGTGTGAAGTGACGCACCACGTCCACCTCGGACACCTCCGGCAAGCCCGGGATCTCGTCGCGTACGAGCTCGGCGCCGAAGAGATCGGCGGGATCCACGTCGGGGACGTCGAGCTCCGGGAGAGAGTACCCCACGCGACCGGGACGACTCCGCTCGAACAGCAGCGGCTCTTCGTAGCCGAGACCCGGTCCCGCGTTGGGGGTGGACGGACCCTGGCTCACAGCGAGCTCCCGGCCAGCGCGGTGACCAGACGATCGATGGTCCCACGATCGGCCAGCTCGGTGGTGCAGACGAGGACCGCGGGCCCGAGCTCGGGCGCGTAGGCGGAGAGGTCGAGGCCGCCCACGAGGCCCTCTGCCACCGCCCGCTCGAGTGCGTCGGCGGCGGAGTCGGGCACCCCCACCACGAATTCGTTGAAGCCCGGTGCCGAGAGCGGCAGCGAGAGGCCGTGGGCCTCGGCCACCCGCGCCTGTGCGTACCGGGCGCGGGCCAGGTTCGACCGCGCCAGCCGAGCGAGACCGTGCGGCCCCATCAGCGCGAGGTAGACGGTGGCCATCAGCAGGCACAGCCCCTGGTTGGTGCAGATGTTCGAGGTGGCCCGCTCGCGGCGGATGTGTTGCTCGCGGGTCGAGAGGGTGAGTACGAACCCCCGTTTTCCGTTGGCGTCGACGGTCTCTCCCACCAGGCGGCCGGGCATCTGTCGCGCGAACTTCTCCCGCGCCGCCAGGAAGCCCAGGTGGGGACCTCCCAGGCCCATGGGAACGCCGAAGCTCTGGGCCTCGCCGCAGACGAGATCGGCGCCGAGGTCGCCAGGTGCCTGCAACAGGCCCAGGGAGAGCGCCTCGGTCACCCCCACCACGAGCAGCGCGCCGCTTGCGTGGGTCTCCTGGGCGATCCGCTGCAGGTCCTGGACGGGACCCAGGAAGCTCGGCTGCTGCACGATCACGCAGGCGGTGTCGTCGTCGAGCAGCGGGGCCACGGGAGCGGCGCGGCCGTCTGCTTCGCGCTCTCCCGCGACGATTTCGCAGGAGAGGCCGCCCAGGTAGGTGGCAAGGACGTCGCGATAGTGCGGGTGCAGCCCGGAGGCCACCACCACCCGCGAACGGCGGGTGAGGCGCATCGCCATCAGCGCCGCCTCGGCGGTGGCCGAAGCCCCATCGTAGAGGCTGGCGTTGGTCACCTCGAGGCCGGTGAGGCCGCAGATCATGGTCTGCCACTCGAAGATGGCCTGGAGGGTTCCCTGGCTGATCTCGGGCTGGTAGGGGGTGTAGGAGGTCGTGAACTCCGCGCGCGAGACCAGCGCATCCACCGCGGAGGGGATGAAGTGCGCGTAGGTCCCCGCGCCCAGGAACCAACCCAGGCTCTGGGCGTCGGCGTTGCGAGCGGCGAGCTGCGACAGCTCCGCGAAGATCTCCTGCTCGCTCGCTGCCGCGGGAAGCTCGAGGGGACGGTCGAGGCGCAGCTTGTCGGGGATGCAGGCGAACAGCGCCTCCACGTCCGGCACCCCCACCACCTGCAGCATCCGTCGCACGTCTTCGTCGGTGTGGGGGATGTAGCGCACGCCGTGGGAGTCCCTCACTTCTCCCGTTCTTCGATGTGCTGCAGATAGCCCTTGGCGTCGAGCAGGCTCTCGAACCCCGAGTCCTCCTGGGCCTGGATCGCCAGGATCCACCCGTCTCCGTAGCAGTCCTCGTTCACCGCTTCGGGATGCGCCTCGAGATTCGCGTTGACGGCGACCACCTCCCCGGAGATCGGGGCGAAGAGGTCCGCAACGGCCTTCACCGACTCGATGACGCCGAAGGGGGCGCCCCGCTCGACCCGCGTGCCGATCTCGGGCAGCTCCAGGAACACGATGTCGCCCAGCTGTTGCTGGGCGTAGTCCGTCACCCCGATCGAGGTGCGATCGTCCTCCTTCCGCGCCCACTCGTCCTCGCGGCTGTAGAGGAGATCCCCCGGGATCTCGTATGCCGCCATCGCCTCCTCCTGGCCGCCTCACTTCACGGAGGCTCACTTCACGAAGGCCTGCTTCACGAAGGGTGTCGGAACCACGCGCGCCGGGATCTCGCGTTCTCGCACGACGACGTCGAAGCGGGTTCCCGGGGTTGCCAGCGCCGGCGGAACGTAGCCGAGGCCGATGGATTTTCCGAGGGTGGGGGAGGGGGCGCCGGAGGTGACGGTGCCCACCGGCCGGCCGTCCACGGCGATGGTGTGGTCGGCCCGGGCTACGCCGCGTCCGAGCAGCTCGAACCCCGCCAACCGCCGGGGAAGCCCGGCCCGGCGGCGGCGTTCCAGGGCCTCGGCGCCGATGAAGCCCCCGGCGTCGAGCTTCACGAAGCGGTCGAGACCGGCTTCGAGCGGGGACCCTTCGTCGTCGAGCTCGTGGCCGTACAGCGGCAGGGCGGCCTCGAGGCGCAGGGTGTCCCGGGCTCCCAGGCCGGCGGGCCGCGCGCCCAGCGCCTCCCCGGCGTCCAGCAAGGCCTCGAACACCCCGGCGCTGTCCTCCGCCGCCAGATAGAGCTCGTAGCCATCGCTGCCGGTGTACCCGGTTCGCGACACCAGGGCTTCGCAGCCGGCCAGCCGGACGGGCTCGAAGCGGAACCGGCGTAGCTTCACGGGGTCCGGCCCGGCGAGGCGTTCCAGGATGGCGGAGCTGGCAGGACCCTGGAGCGCCAGCAGGCCGGTCTCCGGGCTGCGGTCGAGCATTCGGGTGCCCGGCAGAAGATGGCTTTCGATCCAGGCCCGGTCCTTGGCGACGTTCGCGGCGTTGACGCAGACGAAGAGCGCATCGCGAGCCAGTCGGTACACGGTGACGTCGTCCACCACTCCGCCCGCCTCGTTGCACAGGCAGCCGTAGCGCACACGGCCCACGGCCAGCGAGGCCACCGGGCAGGTCAGCAGCCGCTCGGCGGTGGCCAGCGCACCGTCGCCTTCCAGGTGGATCTGTCCCATGTGGGAAACGTCGAACAGTCCCGCCGCCTCCCGGACGGTCCGGTGCTCCTCCAGGATCGAGGAGTACTGCACGGGCATCTCGAAACCCGCGAAGGGCACCATGCGTGCGCCGAGCCGGCGGTGGAGGTCGTAGAGGGGGGTGCGGAGGAGCTCGCTCACGCCCCGGCCCGGGCGCGATAGGCCGCGAGGGTGTTGCGCAGCAGCATGGTGATGGTCATCGGACCGATGCCGCGGCGGTGCGGGGTGAGCAGCCCGGCGATGCCCAGGGCGGCGTCGAAGTCCACGTCTCCGACCAGCTGGCCCTCCACCTCGCTCACGCCCACGTCGATCACGGCGGCCCCCGGGCGGATCCAATCCCCCCGGACCATGCGCGGGCGTCCCGTGGCGGCGACCAGGACGTCCGCCTGGCGGCAGAGGGAGGGCAGGTCACGGGTGCGGGAGTGGCACATGGTGACCGTGGCGTGGCGGCGTTGGAGGAGCAGCGAGACCGGCTTGCCCACGATGTTGCTGCGGCCGATCACCACCGCGTGGGCCCCAGACAGCGGGACCTGGTGGTGATCGAGCACGGCGAGGATGCCGAGCGGCGTGCACGCGAAGAGTCCGGGCTCCCCCGCCAACAGGCGTCCGGCGTTCAGGGGGTGCAGTCCATCCACGTCCTTGGCTGGGTCGATGGCTTCCGCCACCGCATTGGCGCGCACTCCCTCGGGGAGCGGAACCTGCACCAGGATGCCATCGACGGCATCGTCGCGGTTGAGCTGGTCGACCCGCTCGAGGATCTCGCCTTCGGAGGTGTCGGCGGGCAGCCGGTGCTCCGTCGACTCCATGCCGGCGCGGCGACAGGCTCGGCGCTTGCCCTTGATGTAGGCGGCGCTCGCAGGGTCGTCGCCCACGAGCACCACCGCGAGACACGGCGGACGCCGGCCCGCCTTGACCAGCGCCTCGACCTCCTCGGCCATCTCGGCGCGCAGCTTTTTCGAGAGCGCGAGACCATCGACGACGACGGTCTCGCGCGGGCCAGACGTCATGGCATCAGTATATCGGAGGCCGCCTCACGCGGCGGGGCGCTTCTTGCCCTTGGGGGTCTTGCCCTTCGAGGGGCTCGAGTCGCCGGAGGCGGTCTTGGGCTTGGGTTCGGCCTGGGCCCCGGGCTTGTCCTTGCTCTCGTCCTTCTTCCCGCTCCCGTCGTCCTTGGCTTCGGCGCTCTTGCTCGAGTAGAGGTCCGAGTACCAGCCGCTGCCCTTCAGGACGAAGGAGGTACGCGAGATCAGCCGTCGCGCCTTGCGAGCCTTGCAGCTCGGGCAGGTCTTGAGGGGATCCTCGGTGATGCGCTGGTCGCGTTCGAAGTCGAGGCCACAAGCGTCGCAGTGGTATTCGTAGGTCGGCATCAATCCCTTTCGATTTCCTCGGCGTTCGCGGCCCGGCGGGTCTTGGTGAGATAGGCCACCCGGCCCTCGAGCACCGGGTCCCCGGCCTCCTCCGTGGCCAGACTCTCGAGCAGGGCCAGGTGGGTCTCGATGGTGGTTCGCACCGCCGTTCCCACCCGGGCGCGGAGGGCCTTCATCTCCCGGATGTCTTCAGAGAGCTTGGCGACCCGGCGATGCGCGGCATCGAGGACCTTCTCCGCCTTGACCTCGGCCTCGGAGATGAGCAGCTCCGACTCCTTGAGAGCCGTCTTCTTGAGGTCCGCGGCGAGAGACTGGGCGGTGATGAGAGTCTCCTGGAGGGTCTTCTCGTTGGCCGAGAGTCGCTCCACCCGGTTCTCGAGCATGTGGACGCGCTCCCGCAGGCTCTCGGCCTCCCGGAGCAGCGACTCGTAGTCGCTGGAGATCATCTCGAGGAAGGCGTCCACCTCTCCGCGGTCGTAGCCCCGGGTCCGCCGGCCGAACTGGTGGTTCTGGATGTCGAGGGGCGTCAGGCGCATGGAGAGCTCCTTCGCAGCCGGGGAGCGCTGATGAGAGATCGACTCTCTGGCCGCAACTCTTTAGATTAGCTCGGGTCCTGGCCTCAGCGCAGCCCGCGCGGGGAGAGGTCTACCCACCCAGCTCCCGGGAGCGGCGGGTGGCGGCCTGGACGGCGTCGTGGACGGTGGCGCGCAGGCCGCCGGCCTCCAGCCGCCCGAGCCCCTCGATGGTGGTGCCCCCCGGCGAGGTCACCTGGTTCCGGAGGCTGGCCGGGTCCCGCCCGGTCTCCTGCACCAGCCGGGCGGTGCCCAGCAGGGTCTGGAGGGCAAGGCGCTCGGCTGCCTCCCGAGGGAGCCCCACCCGCTCGCCGGCGTCCCCCAGAGCCTCCAGGAACACCAGCACGAAGGCGGGGCCGCTCCCCGAGAGCCCGGTGACGGCATCGAGCAGGGCCTCCTGAGGCGCTTCCCAGGCCAGGCCCACGCTCTCGAACAGGGCTCGGGCGGTCGCGCGATCCACGCCTTCGGTACCCGGACCCGCCACGAAGGCGGTGGCACCGCTTCCCACCAGAGCCGGGGTATTGGGCATGGCCCGCACGATCCGGGCCCCCGGCGGAAGCGTGGCGGCCAGGCGGCTGACGGGGATCCCCGCCGCGATGGAGACCCAGAGCGGGCGGGCGCAATCGAGGTCCCGGATCGCGGTCAGGGCTTCGAGCACCGGCGCAACGAGCGGCGGCTTGACGGCCAGCACCACCACGTCGCTGCGCGCCACCAGCTCGGCGTTCTCCGCGAGGGTCTCGATTCCCGGATGGGCCTCGAGGGCCCGGCGCCGCTCCGGGTCCGGATCGGAGGCGGCGATGTGCCCGGTGGGAACGCCCGCCTCGACCAGGCCCGTGGCCAACGCGCCCGCCATGGCACCCGCGCCCAGGAAGCCGATCCGACGCTCCGAAAGCTCGACCTCCACCTCAGCCCTCCCGGGGCCCGAAGAGGGCGGTGCCCACCCGGACCCAGGTCGCGCCCTCCTCGATGGCCACCTCGAAGTCCGTGGACATCCCCATGGAAAGCTCGCGCAGACCCGGCCCCGGCGCACGCCCCGCCAGGGAGTCCCGGAGCTCCCGCAGGCGCTGGAAATAGGGGCGCGAGGCCTCCGGATCGGGATTCGCCGGCGGAAGGGCCATGAGGCCCACGACCGCGAGTCCGGGCAGGTCCGCGCAGGCTTCCAGCAACCTCGGCAGCTCACCGGCGGTGGCGCCCCCTTTGCGACTCTCTCCCGCGAGGTCCACCTGGAGGAGCACCTCGAGGCTCCGCCCCTCGGCCTGGGCGGCCCGGGACAGCTCGCGCGCCAGCGGCAGCCGATCCACGGACTCGACGACCTGGAACAGGCGCGCGGCCTGACGGGCCTTGTTGCGCTGCAGCCCTCCGACGAAGTGGTAGCGAGGGGCGGGAGGGCCCTCCTCTCCCAGGAGCTCGGCGACCCGCACGAGCTTGACGGCCGCCTCCTGGACGTAGCTCTCCCCCACGTCCCGCAGACCCGCGCACACGGCGGCCGCCACCGCCTCCGCCGGCTTGCGCTTGGAGACCCCCACCAGGGTGATCGCCTCGGGCTCGCGGCCGCTGCGCCGCGCGGCCGCGGCGACCCGCTCCCGAAGGGCTGCGAGGCGTGCCTCCACGAGCCCCGCCGTCAGCGCCACGGGACGCCGGCCTGGCGCAGCAGCTCCACGGTCTCGTCGAGGGGGAGTCCGATCACGTTCGACTCGCTCCCGACGATCTCCTCGATGAAGCGACGCCCGCTGCCCTGGGCCGCGTAGGCCCCCGCCTTGTCCATGGGTTCACCGCTGGCCACGTAGGCGCGGATCTCCTCGGCGTCGGCGGCCCGCATCCGGACCCGCGTCTCCACGTGGCACTGGCGCACCGAGAGGCCCCGGCTCGAAACCAGGGCGACTCCGGTGAGCACCCGGTGGGTGCGCCCCGCCAGGCGGGTGAGGGTGCAGACGGCCTGAAGGGCGTCGGCGGGCTTGCCGAGCACGGTGTCGTCGAGCACGACGAGGGTGTCGGCGCCGAGCACCCGGCGCGGCGGCTCGGGGCCCAGCCGGCGAGCGACCGCCAGGGCCTTGTCGCGGGCCAGACGGCGCACCAGCGCGTCGGGAGCCTCGCCTGGGCCCTCGGCCTCCTCGATGTCCGCCGGGATCACCTCGAAGGCGAACCCGGCCTGCTGCAGCAGCTCGCGGCGCCGCGGAGAGGTGCTCGCGAGCACCAACGGAAGTCTGTCGTCCCCGTCCATCCGGGCGGGGTACCGGGCGGGCCGGGAGGCGTCAAGCGGTCGGGGGGCGCCCTCCGGGGCGGATCGGGTAGCTTCGTGGCCCAATGGGCGGGGGGGGAGGCCGGGTCCGACGGGGGAGGTCGCGCGCAGGATGCTGCGTAGCCTCCGTGCTGATCGGTCTCGCCTGCGCGCAGGACGTGGTGCTCGAAGGGGGTCGCTTTGTGCACCGACGCCTCGGCTACACCATCGAACAGCCCGGAGGCCAGTGGTCGGCGCTTCCCGTGGAGGGCGCCGATCTCGCCTTCCGGGGCCCGGGCAACGCGACCCTGAGTCTCTCGTCCCGCTGTCGGACCTCCGTGGCCGCGCCGCGCGTCCTGGCGCGGCACCTGGTGATCGGAGTTCCCGATCGCTCCCCGCTCGAGGGGAGCGCGGTCGAAGTCGATGGAGGCGAGGGTTGGTTCCAACGCACCCTGGTGCGGCTGGACGAACAGTCGCGCTGGCTCGATTCGGTGACCACGGTGCGGGGGGATTGCGTGCTGGACTTCCTGCTCCTAGCGCCCGTCGACTCGCCGGAGCTGCAGGCCGAGTTCTCCGGCTGGTGGCAGAGCTTTCGCTGGCCGGCCGAGGGAGAGGCTCCGTGAGCGACCCCGCGCTGGTGCGGGGCGTCTCGGCCCTCGGAAACCGGGTGCTCCTCGGCATGCTCGGGGCGGGAGACTTCAGCCGGCTGGCCGCGCGGACGACGCGCGCCCTCGCGCGCCGGCACTTCCCCGGCCGGGAAACCCTGCGCCAGTTCGAGGCCATCGCGGTGCGTTCGGTCCCCATCGTCGCGGTGACCGCCATCTTCACCGGCATGGTGCTGGCCCTGCAGACGGCCTTCGCGCTGTCGCGATTCGGCGCCAAGCCCTATGTGGGCTCCATCATCGGCCTCGCCATCGTGCGCGAGCTCGGGCCGGTGTTGGCGGCCCTCATGGTGGGAGGTCGAGTGGGCGCAGGCATCACCGCCGAGATCGGCTCCATGCAGGTCACCGAGCAGATCGACGCCATCCGTGCCATGGGCGCCGATCCGATCCAGAAGCTGGTGCTGCCCCGGGTGATCGCGGCGACGCTGGCCCTCCCGCTGCTCACGGTGCTCGCCAACTGCCTCGGCATCCTCGGCGGTCTGCTGATTGCCGACGCGCAATACGGGATCGCTCCGCACTTCTACCTGCAGACCGTGCTGCAGACCGTGACCGTGAACGACTTCGTCTCGGGCGTCTCCAAGACGATCGTCTTCGGCTGGCTGATCGCGATGGTGGGCTGCCACGCCGGCCTCTCCACCGAGGGGGGGACCGTGGGAGTGGGCCGCGCGACCACCCGCGCGGTGGTGGTCGCCTCGATCTCCGTGCTGGTGGCGGACTTCTTCCTCACCAAGCTGTTCCTGATGCTGTGAGCGAGCCGGCCGTCGCCATCGAGCTGCAGGGCCTGTGCAAGGCCTTTCACGAGCAGCCCGTGCTGCGGGGCGTCGATCTACGGGTTCGCGAGGGGGAGACCTTCACGATCCTGGGAGGATCGGGAACGGGGAAGAGCGTCTGCCTCAAGCACATGCTGGGGCTGCTGCGTCCGGACTCGGGCACCGTGTGCCTCTTCGGCCGGGACGTCACCGACTTCTCCGAGGACCGCTTCGTGGAGGTCCGCAAGGACTTCGGCATGGTCTTCCAGGGCTCCGCCCTCTTCGATTCGCTCTCGGTGTTCGAGAACGTCGCCTATCCCCTGCGGGAGCACCTCGACCTCGGCCGGGAGGAGCTGGCGCGCCGGGTGGGCGCCTGCCTCGCGGCCGTGGGGCTCCCGGACGTGGGCGGGCTGCTGCCCGCGGAGCTCTCCGGGGGGATGCGCAAGCGCGTCGGGGTCGCCCGGGCCATCGCCCTCGAGCCCCGGGCCATCCTCTACGACGAGCCGACCACCGGTCTCGATCCGGCAAACGCCAGGCGCATCGGCGAGCTGATCCGAGATCTGCAGCAGCGCCTCGGGGTGACCTCGGTGGTGGTGACCCACGACATGGATCTCTGCTTCGCGGTGTCCGATCGCGTGGCGTTGCTCAAGGGCGGAGTCATCGTCATCGAGGGAGGTGCGCGCGAGATCCGTCGCTCGAGCCACCCCGACGTGCGGGCGTTTCTGGAGGGAATCCAGGACGAGGGTCCCGGGGAGGAAACCGATGGATCGTGATCGACGACTGAGCCTGGTGGTGGGCGCCTTCGTGGTGGGCAGCGTGACCTTGCTGGCCGGGGTGATCCTGACGCTCTCGTCGGAGCGCGGGCTCTGGAAGAGGCACTACCGCCTGGTGACCTACTTCGAGAACGTCCAGGGCCTGATCCAGGGAGCGCCCGTGAGGCTGGCCGGGAAGGACGTGGGCGTCGTGGAGTCGGTGAGCTTCTCGGAGGTCGTCGGGGAGGGGCCTCCCGTGCAGGTGGGGCTGCTGGTGGAGCAGAGCGTGCAGCACCGCATCCGAGCGGACTCCCTGGCCACCATCGGCACCATCGGCCTGCTCGGCGACAAGTACGTGGAGCTCTCCATGGGCACCCGGGAGGGGTCGGTGCTGTCCGAGGCGGCCGAGGTCGCGTCGCAGAGCCCCCTGGATCTCAATGAGGTGGTGACCCGCGGCACCTCCGCGGTCGACAACATCGCCGCCCTTGCCGAGAACGTAAACGAGGTCGTCGAAGCCTTCGGGCAGAGCATGGGCGGGGAGGGACTCGCCGCCTCCGTCAGCGCGGTCAGCGAGATCGCTCGGGAAGTGCAGGAGGGGGACGGCCTGCTCCACAGCCTGATCTACGACCGCTACCAGGGCGGTGGGGTCGAGAGCATCGAGCGCTCCCTGGTGACCCTGGAGGAGATCCTCGAGCAGGTGGCCCGCGGGGACGGCATGCTGCACGCGCTCCTCTACGAACCCGAGCAGGGCTTCACCATGGAGGCCCTCGCCGGAGCCGCTCGGGCCAACAGCATCCTCGAGAAGGTGGACGCCGGAGAGGGAACCCTCGGTCTGCTGGTGAACGATCCCACCCTCTACGACGACCTCAAGTCGCTGGTGGGCGGTGCCCAGCGCAGCCTGGTGGTACGCTCCCTGCTTCGCCTCTCGTCGGAGGACGGCGAGTCGAACTAGGAGTGGGTGGTGGCACCTTCCCGCAGCTGGACCCTGGAGGCCGCGCGAGAGCTGCTCGGCGAGGTGCGGGAACGCACCGAGAAGGCGGTCACCGAGTCTGACGCGCTGCTCGAGCGCCGGGAGGCCTGTTCGCCCGGGAGCCCCGAGCAGCTACGCGTCGACGAACGCATCCAGAGCGTGGTGAGCCGCTGGGCCCGGGAGATGGAAGCCCTCGGCCTCGAGGCCAAGGGGGCCTGGCTCGTCGATTTCGACAACGGCAGTGGCTACTACTGCTGGCGCTGGCCCGAACCGGGCCTCGGATGGTTCCACGGCTACGAGGATGGCTTCGCCGGCCGCGTCCGGATTCAGTAGAGCAGCGCGACGGCCCGGCCCTCGAGATCCTCGAGCAGCTGCCGACGCATGGGATCCGGGATCTCCGCCTCTGCCCGGTAGTTCGGGTGATCGATCCTCACTCGGGCGCGCACGCGGGTGTCCGCGAAGCGCTCTGCCTGCTCGGCCTCGAAGGGGAAGCGGAGGTACTGCACGGCGGAGATCCGATCCTCCTCCATCTGCCTGGGGTCGAAGCTCGCGGGCAGGGCTTCCTCCTCCGCGGCACCTCCCAGGACCAGAGCCACGTGCTCGTCGATTCCGATCAGGCGGTCGAGCTCCGAACGGATGTCCGCTGCATCGGTGATCTCGATGAAGAGCGTGGCCGAGAGGTTCCGCGGGCCCGGCATCAGCTCGTTGTAGACGTCGAGCTCCTGCTGCATCCGATCGGGCTTGCAGATGCGCTCCGCCCGGAGCATCTCCTGGACCTGGAAGCGCAGGGTCTCGCGATTCTCGAACACCAGGCTCACCCGATCGCCCACCGCCAGCCGGCGCTCGCGCTTCAAGGCGATGATGGCCGCGCGGAAGGCCGACCGGGCGCGATCGTAGCTCTCCAGGTCGAGGATCTCGTCGAGGACGAGCGGCCTCATGAGTCGGGATCGCCGTAGGCGCGGCGCAGCAGCACGATGGGATGGTGCGCCCTGCGCCCGGTCCCCTCCTGGATGCGCAGCGCCGAGAGGGGGCAGTCGGTGGCCACGTGGTCCGGCTGCGCCTCGAGGATGGCTTCGAGCATCCGCTTCGCCACGCCCATGGACGCGTCGTGGAAGCGCGCCTGCATGCCCCAGGTTCCGTCGACGCCCGAGCAGGCATCCACCAGGATCACCTCGGCACCCGCGGCGCGCAGGAGATCGCGGGAGCGGAAGCCGATGTTCTGGGCGCGCAGGTGGCAGGGGGCGTGGTAGGCAACGCGACCGAGGGGCTCGCGGAAGTTCCGGTCGAGGCCACCGGCCCGGGCGAGCTCGTAGAGGAACTCCATCAGGTCTCGCGTGGCCCCCGCCACCCGCCGCGCGGCGTCCGTCCCTAGCAGCTTCGGATACTCGGTCTTGAGCATGAGCGAGCAGGAAGGTCCGGGCACCACCACCTTCGCCCCCGCGTCCACGCTCGGCAGCAGCTCGGCGACGTTCTCTTCGGCCTGTCTGCGCACGCCCTCGAGGTCCCCGACGTCGGTGGCCGGCATGCCGCAGCAACGCCGGTATCGGACCTCCACCTCCACGCCGCTCCGCTCCAGCACGCAGACGGCAGCACGGCCCACCTCGGGATCGCTGTAGTTGACGGAGCAGGTGGTGAAGAGCACCACCCGGCCGTTCTCTCCTCCCGGACTCGGTCCCCGCCTGGCGAACCAGCGGTTCACGGTGTTGGCCCGGTAGTCCGGCTGGACCCAATCCCGATGGATCCCCACGGTCTTCTCCATCAGCAGCCTGGAGAGCCGGTTGCGGTTGGCCAGGTTCACCAGGAAGGGCATGCTCGAGCCGAGCCGGCCGATGAGATCCGTGCGGGTCAAGAGCCGCCGAAGCAGGGGGACGCCGTCGCGCCGGGTGCGAAAGACCTGCTGTCGCCGCATCAGCGACGGGAAATCCACGTCCCATTCGTGGGGAGAGGTATAGGGACAGTGGTTGTAGCAGAGCTTGCAGTGGAAGCAGAGCTCGTTGACCTCGTCGAAGCCGGCGAGGGAGACGCCGGAGACCTCGTCGTCCGTCGCGTCGACGAGTTCGAAGAGCCGTGGGAAGGAGGGGCACAGAGGCAGGCAGCGCCGACACTGGTGGCAGACCTCGGCCACCCTCCGCAGCTCGCTCTCGAGGGCCTCGGGCTCGAGGTATTCGGGATCGCCGTAGTGCAGCTCGGCCGAGGGTCGGGCGGGGGGCGGAACCGCTGTCGTCAGAGCGTCTCCAGCTCGTCGAGGGCCCGCTGGAAGCGACCGGCGTGCGACTTCTCGGCCTTCGCGAGGGTCTCGAACCACTCGGCGACGTCGGCATGCCCTTCGTCGCGAGCGGTGCGTGCCATGCCGGGGTACATCTCGGTGTACTCGTAGGTCTCGCCGGCCACCGCGGCGCCGAGGTTCTTGTCGGTGGACCCGATGGGCTTGTCGGTCGCCGGGTCGCCCACCTGCTTGAGGTAGTCGAGGTGGCCGTGGGCGTGGCCCGTCTCGGCCTCGGCGGTGTCCCGGAAGAGCCCTCCGACGTCGGGATAGCCCTCGATGTCGGCCTGGCGGGCGAAGTAGAGGTAGCGGCGATTGGCCTGCGACTCTCCTGCGAAGGCGTCCTTGAGGTTCTGATGGGTCCTGGATCCCTTGAGCTCGGCCATGGCTCCCCCTCCTTGCTGTGGGTCCGTCGAAGCGCCAATCTTGACGGACTCGTGGCCGCAGGTCAATTTGCCGAGGGAGAGAACCCCGGGAGGTCATCATGGGCACCGGCACCCGTCGCGAGCGTGATTCCATGGGCGAGATGGAAGTGCCGCAGGACGCGCTCTGGGGGGCGTCCACCCAGCGGGCGGTGCTGAACTTCCCGGTGAGCGGGGAACGCTTTCCCCGACGCTTCGTGCAGGCCCTCGGGATCATCAAGGGGGCCTGCGCGGTCACGAACGCGGAGATGGACGTGGTCCCCAAGGATCTCGCCGAGTCCATCGCCGAGGCCGCGCGTGAGGTGGCGGAGGGGCTTCACGACGACCACTTCGTTCTCGACATCTTCCAGACGGGCTCGGGCACCTCGACCAACATGAACGCCAACGAGGTGATCGCGAACCGCGCGATGCAGATCCGGGGCGGCGGCGAGCCGCGCATCCACCCGAACGATCACGTGAACCAGAGTCAGTCCTCCAACGACGTGATCCCCACGGCGTTGCACGTCTCGGCGCGGCAGGCCCTCCACCAGGACCTCCTGCCCGCGCTGGGCCGGCTGCACGGGGTGCTCTGCCGCAAGGCCCGGGAGTTCGATGCCGTCGTGAAGATCGGGCGCACCCATCTCATGGACGCCACGCCGGTGCGCCTGGGCCAGGAGTTCGCGGGCTATGCCCGCCAGGTGGAGCTCTCGGCGGCCCGGGTGCAGGCCGCGTGCGACGGCCTCGCCGAGCTCGCTCTCGGCGGCACGGCGGTGGGGACGGGACTCAACTGTCCGCCGGGCTTCGCCGCCCGGGCCGTCGCGCGGATCACCCAAGCCACCGGGCTCGAGTACCGGGAGGCCAGCGATCACTTCGAAGCCCAGGGCGCGCGGGACGCGGCGATCCAGGCCAGCGGCGCCCTCAAGACGCTGGCGGTCTCGCTCTTCAAGATCGCCAGCGATCTCCGTCTGCTCGGCTCCGGACCGCGCTGCGGCATCGGCGAGCTGCGGCTGCCGGCCATCCAGCCCGGCTCTTCGATCATGCCGGGCAAGGTGAACCCGGTGATCTGCGAATCGGTCACCCAGGTCTGTGCCCAGGTGATCGGGAACGATGCCGCCGTGACCGTCGGCGGCATGAACGGGCACCTGGAGCTCAACGTCTTCATCCCGGTGATCGCGCGCAATCTGCTGGAGTCGACGCGGCTGCTGGCGAACGTCTCGGGGGTGTTCGTGGAGAAGTGTCTCGAGGGGATCGCTGCGGATGCCGAGCGCGCCGCCTCCCTCGTCGAGGGGAGTCTCGCCATGGTGACGGTGCTCGCCCCGCGCATCGGCTACGACGCCGCCGCCGAGATCGCCAAGGCGTCCTTCGCCAGCGGTCGCACCGTACGCGAGCTCTGCCTCGAGCGGAAGGTCCTGCCCCCCGACGAGCTCGAGGCGCTGCTCGACCCCCGGAGCCAGACCTAACCGCTGGTGGCTTGCTCCACGCGCTTCATGAATTCGACGAGGCGGAGATGGCGGAAGAGCCGTGCGGCGGTGCCCGGGATGCCATCCCGGGAGAGGCTCTTCAGCATGGCGAAGACGGCGAGGTCCGCCATGCTGATCCGATTCGAGTAGAAGAAGGGGCGGTCCGCCAGCAGACGATCGAGGTCCGCCAGGCGCCCGCCCACCTCCTCGCGCAGGCGCTCGGCTTCGGGGGGCATGGAGGCCGCGGGAGCGTGCGCGCCCGATCGCAGGAAGCCGAGCAACCCCCGTCGCGGCGGGGGGGCGGGGGAGGCAGGCTCCGAGGCCGGAGCCTCGGTCCGCAGGCGC